>JAEDNF010000184.1 GCA_016302655.1 Oscillospiraceae bacterium
TTTTTTTGAAATTTTTACAGTCGGGTATTGACAAACAGAGAACCACCTGATATAATGTGTATAATGTATATATACAATATGTGAGGAGCAGTTCATGAACATCTTCATCAGCAACACAACAGACGAGCCTATCTATGAGCAGATAGTCCGTCAGATTAAGGCGCTGATAATGTCAGGCGAGCTAAAGGAAGGGGACGCTCTTCCTTCGATGCGTGTACTGGCACAGCAGCTAAGAATAAGCGTTATTACCACAAAGAGAGCATACGAGGAGCTTGAGAGGGACGGTTTTACCGAATCCTTTACCGGTAAGGGCAGTTTTGTATGCAGACAGAACCCTCAGATATACCGTGAAGACATTCTTCGCAATATCGAATCTGAGCTTACATCGGTCTGTGCAAAAGCAAAAACTGCCGGCATAGGTCTTGACGAGCTCAGCGATATACTGTCTATGCTCTATAACGGTGAATAACGCAGACGAAAGGAACTTTTTTCATGTCGGAATATGCAATAGAAATAAAGAATGTTACCTGTAAGTTTGACGGATTTTTGCTGGATAATATAAGCTTTTCTGTGCCAAGCGGCAGTATTATGGGCTTTGTTGGACGAAACGGCGCAGGAAAGACAACCACTATTCGCTCTATGATAAATTCTGTCACACCCGACAGCGGCGAGATAAAAATATTCGGTCTTGACAACTGCAAGTACGAGCAAAAGATAAAAGAGGATATTGCTGTGGTATTCGACGAGATACCTTTTCCCGATACTCTGACTCCGCTTCAGCTCGGCAAGGTGTTTGCAGGTCTTTATAAGAGTTGGGACGGGAAGCAATATCTTTCAATGCTTGAACGCTTTTCACTTCCGCAGAAGAAAAGAATCCGTGATTTTTCCCGTGGAATGAAAATGAAGCTTCAGATATGTACGGCTCTGTCGCATAATGCAAAGCTTCTTATAATGGATGAGGCTACAAGCGGACTTGACCCTGTAGTCCGCAGTGAAATGCTGGATGTATTTCAGGAGTTTATCTGCGATGAGGAACATTCAATAATAATGTCGTCGCATATTACCAGCGATATCGAGAGAATAGCAGATACGGTCACATTTATCGATAACGGTAAAATACTTATATCGGGCGTTACGACCGAGATTCTTGAGGATCACGGTATACTTAAATGCTCTGCCGAAGAAGTTTCCGAAATAAGCGACGAGGATATAGTCAGCGTACGCATCGGGGAATTCGGCGCAGATGTGATGATAAGAAACAGAATTAAATGCGGCGGAAAATATTCACGCTTTATCATTAATAATACCACTCTTGACGAGATTCTTTTGTTCTATGTAAGAAAAGGCAAAGGAAGGGAGTGGAGCGTATGACCGGCATTTTCCGCAAAGATGTTTTCGTGCTGAGAAAACAGCTGATATTAATAGTTTTGTCTGTTATTGGCTTTGTAGTGCTGTCGCTTCTTATCTGCGGAAGTTTCCGCTACGGAAATCTTGTCAAATTACCCGAGAAGGATTATGCCGACGCATTCAGCTCGCTCACTATGCTGTTCGGACCGCTGGCTGCGGTTTTGGCGGAGCTTTCTTTGTGTACGGCGTTCAACGGCACAATAAGCTCTGACCGTAAAAACGGCTGGTATGCGTTTACCTCGTCGCTTCCGGTAAAGAAGAGCAGTATTGCGCTTGCAAAACTGTTTGAGTGCGTCGCAAGTGCGGTACTTGCGGCTGTTGTGGGAGTATCGGCTACCGTAGGCTGTTATCTTATCGCAGGAAGAACGCTTAGCTTCAGCGATATTCTTGTGCCGCTGCTTGTAGTCGGTATCGTGCTGTTTGTGTATATGCTCCCTCTGTTCTATGTTTTCAGAGGAAAGGACACGGCTTCTTTTTTTGTGATAGTTGTTCTTTTCGTAGCGATAAATGCTGTATTTGCCGTTATTATGATTTCTTCGGATAATGGAATTGGTTTTGCCGAATCAGCTGACAAGCTCATCTCTAAGCTTCCGTTAATATGTCTTGCATTGTTAGCTGTCGATATAGTAACATTCTTTGTAAGCTGGCGCATTTCAACAAGCTTGCTCAGAAAATGCGATAAGTAACGGGGGTGTAACTATGTTAGGAATAATTTATAAGAATCTTATTGAATGCCGAAAGGATCTGCTGATAGGCATATCCGCTTTTGTAGTGTTAAACGTGCTGTCTTTTATCACGGTAACAGTAAACGCCGACCGGAATGACAGCGTGTCCGTTGTGGCGTCGTTTCTGTTCATTATGAGCGCTCTGATGACATATATCATCATCGGAGAGGCGCAAGGCTCGTTTTTCAGCTGTGATCAGAATTTCCGCTTTTACTTATTCACCTGCTCGCTTCCTCACGGACAATTAAAGCTGGTTGCGGCTAAGTATATCGCTATGTTTATTATAAGCATAATAGAGACCGGAGCTTTTCTTTTAGCGGCGCTTATTCTGGATGTGTGGTCAATGTGGCCTTTGATAATCGCATTTTTTATAATCCAGCTTTTTATCAGAGCAATTGAAGTGCCGTTTATGGCGATGTTCGGCGAAAAGTCGGGAAAGCTGCTCAAAGGCGCAATGTTCGGCGGAGTTGTACTGGTAGTTATGATATATCTGCTTTACGGCGATATTTCATGGATAAAGGACATCGAAATCTCAGCAATAATGAATTTCATTGACAGGGTGCTGTCTGACAGCGCCGTACAGATAGGTTATCTTATTGCAATCGGTGCAGGCGTAACTATGCTGTATGTTGTTTCTGCCTTTATCTCGGCACGGCTTGTCAGAAAAGGTTCTGTAAGATATGATGACGCTGTATAGCGTTTCTTTAGCTTGATTTTTCCTCGTAATAATGATATAATAGCTTTAGGAAAAATTTGCCTGTATTAAGGCGTAGTTTCAGCAATACTGTATTGTGGGGAGGAGAATATGACGCTTAAGGAATGTTATGAGCTTACCGGCTCCGATTATGAAGCGGCGCTTTCAAGGCTCGGAAGTGAAGAAGTGATGGATGTTATAGTCACTATGTTTGCAAAGGACGACACATTCACAGCACTTAAATCTTTGATAGCCGCAGGAAATACCGATGAAGCTCAAAGGGCGGCACACAAGCTCAAAGGAGTCACCTCTAACATCGGCTTCGGACTTCTTGCAAGCAGCAGTACAGAGATACTCGGTGCGCTGAGAAACAACGATATAAAAGCGGCGTCGGCTATTCTTAATATGACCTTACCGCTTTATGAACGGACAGTTGCCGCCGTAAATGCGTATTCCGAGCAGAAAAAAGCGGCAAGTGAGAAAAAGTCTCACAGCCGTTCCTGATAATATATATGGGATATCGTCAGTCGGATAGCAAACAGAAGCATTACAAAGACACTTTTGAAATAAGTCAGAAGTGTCTTTTTGTTTTCGTTACCTTGACTTGTGAAAAATCTTTATGTTATAATCAACTGAAAACAGCCGGCGTGCCGGAATTTGTGGAGGTGTGTATCTATGGAAAAGATTTGGACTGAAATGTACGAAGCGGCAAAAGCTGTATTAAATGAACGCAGGATATCCGAGTATGTTACTTGCGGAGAGGTTTCTGCTGCAGTGCTATCAAAATCGGGAAAAATATATACAGGTGTTTGTATTGACACTTGTTCTACGCTTGGTATTTGCGCAGAGAGAAATGCTATCTTCAATATGATTACCAATGGCGAGCAAGAAATAGATAAAGTGCTGTGTGTTCTTCCCGATGGCTCAAGCGGTGCGCCTTGCGGTGCTTGCCGTGAGCTTATGGTGCAACTTATGGCAGGTAAATATCACGACATTGAAATAATGCTCGACTACTCTATGGGACGCACTATAAAACTTGGTGAGCTCACGCCTGAATGGTGGATTAAGTAAATCCCCATTTAATCAATATGTTTTTATCCCGCCGTAAATGTAACTGTAGGATAACTCGAATGTTTTAAAAGGCGGAATTG
>JAEDNF010000185.1 GCA_016302655.1 Oscillospiraceae bacterium
GGAGAGGAACACTCCTTCCGGGCAAGCCAAAATTTTCTGGGTGAGGTGCAGACTCTCGTCGCAATCTACGACCTTGCGCAGCACAACGGACACGTCTATACCGTGGCTGGGCTTCCTAATGAGTACGGCGCACAGCTTAATGTAAAGTATGCCTCTTGCGAAAGTATCTATGCCTATGACAATCAGGATAATTTCCTGAGCCCGGAGGCAATGAATGAGCTATTAAAGCTCTTTGAGCGAGGTGCGGCGATGCCGGGCAGTTTCTAACCAAAAGTAAATCAGAATGTAATACGTCTGATTTACGTTCAAACATTGATTACGGAACATCTTCACTTTTTATTGCACCGTAAAGTCTGTACTAAAGTACATTGTACAATCGAATTTTCTTGAACAGTTAGAAGTAATTATTACTGAGGCAGAACAAACGGAATTTACGAATAATGTTGAACAAACCGATATACCGCAGGAACAGAAACAGTCCTCACGCAATCTAACACCGTTATTTGAAGCAAACGGAGATTATTTATGGCTTGACTGCTTCGTAATTTTTCGATATAATTAGTTTGGTTGACGCTATTAGTGCACAGTACACAGTCTGCTATAGCAGACAAGAAGTAATTCTATGAACGTTAAACTTTAAATAATCACCGCCCTCCTCGCAAGCGTGAAAGCGTATACCGGGGAGGGCGGGATTTTTTTGGGTATGGGGAAGCCTACTCAGTTGCACAACGATGATAAGAATATATAATGGGTTATCCTGACGATACGGCAATAACAGGTTGAATTTATCTTGCTGTAGGTGTATAATAAATAAAGAATATGAAAATATTCTGCAACGACATAAGTACGCTATTCTATATAACATAAACCAATCGGTTTTTGGAGTAATTCATAGCTTGGTTTTTAAAGCAAAGGAGTTTTTTATGAGTGAAATTATCTGTCCTCACTGCAATAAGGCATTTACCATTGACGAAAGCGATTATGCAAAGCTTATCGCACAGGTCAGAACGGCGGAATTTGACAAAGAGATACACGAAAAGCTGCAAGCCCAATCCGATAAGCAAAAAGCGTCATACGACCTTGATAAACAGGATATCAGGATGAAGCATCAGGCGGATATTGCCGAAAAGGATAAACTCATTGAAAGCCTGAAGTCACAGCTTGAAAAGTCGCAGACGGAAAAGCAGCTTGCGGTAACTCAGGCGATAACGGAAAAGGAAAACGAGATATCCGACTTAAAATCGCAGATAAAAACCGCCGAAAGCGAAAAGGAAATTGCCGTAAATCTGGCTGTTAAGGGCAAGAATGAGGAAATAAACAAGAAGAATGAGGAAATCGCAAGACTGCAAGCCGAGATAGAGAATAAATCTACGGAAAAACAGCTTGCGGTAACTCAGGCGATAACGGAAAAGGAAAACGAGATATCCGACTTAAAATCGCAGATAAAAACCGCCGAAAGCGAAAAGGAAATTGCCGTAAATCTGGCTGTTAAGGGCAAGAATGAGGAAATAAACAAGAAGAATGAGGAAATCGCAAGACTGCAAGCCGAGATAGAGAATAAATCTACGGAAAAACAGCTTGCGGTAACTCAGGCTATAACAGAAAAGGAAAACGAGATATCCGACTTGAAATCGCAGATAAAAACTGCCGAAAGTGAAAAGGAAATTGCCGTAAATAATGCGGTAAAGAATAAAGAAGATGAGCTCAGCAAGAAAAATCAGGAGATAATCGAATTAAAATCGCAGATAAGCAGTAAGGAAACCGAGAAACAGCTTGCCATTTCGCAGTTGGAGCAGAAAAAGGACAGTGAAATAGCAAGCAAAAACGCTGAGATACAGACATTAAATTCCGCAATAGAGTTAAAAGAGAGCGAGCGAAAAGCAAGCGAGCAGATAATCAAGAGCAATTATGAAGAACAGCTCAAAATGAAGGATGAGCAGATAGAAAAATATAAGGACTTCAAGCAGCGCCTTTCAACTAAAATGGTCGGCGAAACTCTTGAACAGCATTGCAGTATCCAGTTCAACCAGTTCAGGATGACAGCATTCCCGAATGCGTATTTTGAAAAGGATAACGACTCCTCGTCGGGCAGTAAAGGCGACTTTATCTATAAAGATTTTTCGGACGACGGCACAGAGTACATTTCAATTATGTTTGAGATGAAAAATGAATCCGATACAACCGCTACCAAGCATAAGAACGAGGACTTTTTCAAGGAGCTGGACAAAGACAGAAATGAGAAAAAATGCGAATATGCCGTTCTTGTTTCGATGCTTGAATCCGATAACGAATTATATAATAATGGAATTGTCGATGTGTCGTATAAATATCCCAAGATGTATGTAATTCGTCCTCAGTTCTTTATTCCGCTTATCACGCTGCTCAGAAACGCCGCATTGAATTCGCTGGAATACAGAAAACAGTTGATGATTGTTCAAAATCAGCAGGCAGATCTCACAACATTTGAAAGCAACTTAGAAACCTTCAAGAACAGCTTCCTGTATACATACGAAAATGCTACAAAGAAACACAAAGAAGCAGTTGACGGAATAGATAAGGCTATCGCACAGCTTACGAAAATAAAAGAAGCTCTTCAGGCATCGGATAAACATCTTAATGCCGCCAACAATAAAATTTCTTCAGATCTTACGATAAAACGCCTTACAAAAAATGCCGATTCGGTATATGAGAAGTTAATTGAAATCAAGAATACCGAGAATAAATGACGAGTCGGATTTACAAGTATAGCGAATATTTTTATTGCAAATAAAAAGGGGCTGTTGCGGTGTACGCCGCAACAGCCCCGTTTATCGTTTATACGATTTTCTTTTGTTGTAATTCAGAAAAGCTGTTAAGCCTTTTTGAATACTACCTTCTGATCGTCTTTTTCCATAGAAAGCTTGTCGCCGTCAATGGTATACTTGATTTCTTCGCCATCAGCAATTATAACGCCGGCTTTCCACTCAACTGTGTTGGAATCATCATCGCCCATAACGAGTTTTCCTGTTCCGTCTTCATTCAGCTGAAGATACATCTCGGGGAAATCAATGCCCATTCCTTCGTACAGTTCCTTTAACTGATCCAAAGTCATGGTTTCGCCGTTTGCTGTCATGGAATAAACATCATAACGACCTGCGTCGCTCTTGCCCTGACAGCCTGTGAGTACGAAAGATACGGCAATTGTCATTACCATTGCCATAACAGCTGCTAAAAGTCTGAATTTTTTCATAATTTTCTTCTCCATTTCTTAATTTTGTTTTTTGTTTATAGCCATCTAAACTACATATAAATGATATCATATCGGTTTGTGTTTGTCAATAAAATTTGGGTATTTTCGGCATTTTGTATAATCTGTTTTTTGCCCTCCTTGCAAGAGAGGAAGCGTTTAATGCAGATAATCCCTATCAGAAACGATATAATCCCCTTAGAGCAATCTCGAAGTTTTTGTTTTTCGAGAGTATGCTCTTAGGGGATTATCAATATTGGTACGGGATTTTTGTATAAGAATACTCCCTATCAAAAACGATAGGGAGCATTTTTTATAATGCGATTTCAAGTAACTTCTGATTGATTCTGCTTGTTACTTCAATATAATATTTAGTTTCAGCGTCGTTCATTTCGCCGTCGTCAAGTGCTTCCATCTTACTCATAGTATCGGTATACTGCGAAATATATTCTGCATACTGCGTGAGCAAGGTCAAATCATCGGGCGACTCGTTATACTTCTTCATAAATTCACAGTATTCATCAAAGAAAGCTTCATAGCTGTCAATTGCTTCCTTGAACTCCGGACGCATTCCGTCAACGAGGTTTTCTGCAGGAGTTTCTGTTTCTTCGGATGTTACGCTTTCAGCTTCATCGGAAGTATCGTCGCCGTCGGACGAAATCTCCTCATCAATGGATCCGGCTTCGGGCTCATCTGCGGACGATTCATCACTTTCTGACGATTCTTCGCCTACGCTTGAATCCTC
>JAEDNF010000186.1 GCA_016302655.1 Oscillospiraceae bacterium
TTTTAAAAAGTACTTGCATTTTATCGGCTTTTTTGGTAAAATAAAATGTGAGCGCAGATATAAAGAATCTGCGGAAATATTTGTATTTTTTGAGGGCAGCCTCATACAAATAAAGTAAAAGCGAAAGGATTATTACCATGAGCAAGTTAAACAAGAAAAATGTAGAAGATTTACAGGTAAAGGGCAGAAAAGTCCTGGTTCGTGTAGACTTCAACGTACCTATGAAGGACGGCGTTATCACAAACGATAACAGAATCGTTGCAGCACTCCCCACCATCAACAAGCTGGTTGAAAACGGCGCAAAGATAGTTCTTTGTTCACATTTAGGCAAGCCGAAGAACGGTCCCGAGGACAAGTTCTCTCTTAAGGCAGCAGCTGACAGACTGGCAGAGCTTGTAAATACAAAGGTAGTTTTCGCTAAGGACGATACAGTAGTAGGCGAGAACGCTAAGAAGGCAGTTGCCGAGATGAACGACGGCGAGATCGTAGTTCTTGAGAACACCCGTTTCCGTGGTGCTGAAGAGACCAAGAACGGCGAAGGCTTTGCTAAGGAGCTTGCAGACCTCGTTGATGACGATGTATTCGTTATGGACGCTTTCGGTTCTGCTCACAGAGCTCACGCTTCTACAGCAGGCGTTACACAGTTTGTAAAGGAAACAGCAGTAGGCTACCTTATGAACAAGGAAATCGAGTTCTTAGGCAACGCTGTTGAGAATCCCGTAAGACCTTTCGTTGCTATTCTGGGCGGTGCTAAGGTTGCAGACAAGCTGAACGTTATATCAAACCTCCTCGAAAAGTGCGACACGCTCATTATCGGCGGCGGTATGGCTTACACCTTCTTAAAGGCTAAGGGCTACGAAGTAGGTACATCTCTCGTTGACAACGAAAAGATCGACTACTGCAAGGAAATGATCGAAAAGGCAGAAAAGCTCGGCAAGCAGCTGCTCCTGCCCGTTGATACAACAATAGCAAAGGCATTCCCCGATCCTATCGACGCAGAGATCGAAGTAAGCGTTGTTGACAGCGACAAGATCCCTGCAGATATGATGGGACTTGATATCGGTCCTAAGACAATGGCTCTGTTCGCAGATGCAGCTAAGTCTGCTAAGACTGTTGTATGGAACGGTCCTATGGGCGTATTTGAGAACCCCGTATTAAAGAAGGGTACTGTTGCAGTTTGTGAGGCACTTGCAGAAGCTGACGCTACAACAATAATCGGCGGCGGCGACTCCGCTACAGCTGCAATCAACCTCGGATACGCAGACAAGATGAGCCACATCTCCACAGGCGGCGGCGCATCTCTTGAATACCTCGAGGGCAAGGTTCTCCCCGGTATTGCTTGCATTCAGGATAAGTAATAATAATTGGGCGGAGCAATCCGCCCTTATTGTTGTGCATAATCGAAAATATTTCTATAAAGAAAGGAAAACCGAAAATGAACAAAGCAGTAAGAAAAGCAGTTATCGCAGGTAACTGGAAGATGAACAAGACAAGACCTGAGGCAAAGGCTCTTCTTGAAGAGTTAAAGCCTATGGTTGCAGATGTTAAGGATGTTGAGGTAGTAGCTTGCGTACCTTTTACAAATCTTGAGACAGCACTTGCCGCTACAGCAGGTACAAACATCAAGATAGGCGCAGAGAACTGCCACTTTGAAAAGAGCGGCGCTTTCACAGGCGAGATTTCCGCTGATATGCTCGCAGAGATGGGCGTTGAGTATGTTGTACTCGGTCACAGCGAGCGCAGACAGTACTTCAACGAGACAGATGAAACCGTTAACAAGAGAACAAAGGCTGCTCTTGCGGCAGGACTTAAGCCTATCGTATGCGTAGGCGAGCTTCTCTGGGAGAGAGAATGCAACATCACCGAAGAAGTTATCGCACGCCAGATAAAGCTCGATTTCTTCTCTGTATCCGCAGAAGACCTCAAGAAGTGCATCATCGCTTACGAACCCGTATGGGCTATAGGCACAGGCAAGACAGCTACAGCCGATCAGGCAGAAGAAGTATGTGCATTTATCCGTGCTACTCTTGCTAAGCTCTACGGCGCTGATGTTGCTGAGACTATCACGATCCAGTACGGCGGCTCTATGAACGCAGGCAATGCGGCTGAGCTCGTTTCCAAGACAAATGTAGATGGCGGTCTTATCGGCGGCGCTTCGCTGAAGGCAGCTGACTTCACAACAATAATCAAGGCAGCCGTAAACGGCTAAGCTTTAAGCTTGTTCACATTTAAGCCGAATATGTTTTTAAAAGATCCGCATATTTGCTTAATGCGAACAAGCTTTATAATACTCAAAAGGAAGGAAAATTAAAATGGCAAAACCTGTTTTACTCGTTGTTATGGACGGCGTAGGCTTCTCAAAGACAGGACTTGGCGATGCGGTTACGCTTGCCAATACCCCCACGCTTGACAGACTGTTAAGTGAATGCCCCAATACTCGTCTTAAGGCACATGGCGACGCTGTAGGTCTTCCCACAGACGATGATATGGGAAACTCTGAGGTAGGACACAACGCACTGGGCTGCGGTCAGATTTACTCTCAGGGAGCAAAGCTCGTTAACGAATCCATCGAAAGCGGCAAGATGTATCAGTCCGACGCATGGAAAGAGCTTGTTGCAAACTGCAAGGCTAATAACAGTACAATGCACTTCATCGGACTTTTATCCGACGGAAATGTTCACTCAAATATAAAGCACCTGTTCAAGATGCTCGCTGAAGCAAAGAGCGAGGGCATAGCAAAGGCAAGAGTTCACATCCTGCTTGATGGCAGAGATGTTCCTGCAACCTCTGCTCCCATATATATAGAACAGCTTGAGAACTTCCTCGCAGAGCTTAATGACGATAGCTTTGACGGTAAGATCGCAAGCGGCGGCGGTCGTATGAAGGTAACGATGGATCGTTATCAGGCTGACTGGCCGATGGTTGAGCTTGGCTGGAAGACTCATGTAAAGGGCGAGGGCAGACAGTTTGCATCAGCTATGGAGGCTGTTGAGACCTACCGTAAGGAGAATGACGGCATTATCGACCAGGATCTGCCCGCATTCGTAATTGCCGAGAACGGCGAGCCTGTCGGAAAAATCAACGACAAGGACAGCGTTATACTGTTCAACTTCAGAGGCGACCGTGCCATTGAGCTGTCTATGGCGTTTGACGATGATAACTTCACCGCATTTGACAGAGGCGCAAAGCCCGATGTATGCTTTGCAGGTATGCTCCAGTACGACGGAGACTTAAAGCTCCCTGCAAGATTCCTTGTAAATCCTCCCGAGATAACAAACACTCTTACAGAGGTGCTTGTTGCCGCAGGAATGAACGAATACGCAGTATCCGAGACTCAGAAGTACGGCCATGTAACTTACTTCTGGAACGGCAACAAGAGCGATAAGTTCAGCGAGGAGCTTGAGACCTACAAAGAGATCCCTTCGGACAATGTATCGTTTGATCAGCGTCCCTGGATGAAGGCGGCTGAAATAACCGATGATGTTATTGAAGCAATAAAGAGCAAGAAGTACGACTTTATCCGTTGCAACTTCCCCAACGGCGACATGGTAGGCCATACCGGAAGCCTTGATTCGACCATAATAGGCGTTGAGGCAGTTGATTTAGGTCTTTCAAGACTTATCAAGGTGTGCGATGAGTACGGTGTTACTCTTGTAGTTACCGCAGATCACGGCAATGCCGATGAAATGCTCGAAAAGAACAAGAAGGGCGAGGTTCAGGTAAGAACCGCACATTCGCTCAACCCCGTTCCTTTCATCATTTATGACAAGGATACAAAGTACACTATCAAGGACGGAAACTACGGCCTTGCAAATGTTGCTCCTACCGTTGTAAAGATGCTCGGACTTACAGCTCCCGACTGCTGGCAGGAAAGCATGATATAAAATAATAAACTTGAGACCTTGAACGCACAGCGTTCAAGGTCTTATTTCGTTTATAAGGCGAAAAATGTCGCAACTCAACT
>JAEDNF010000187.1 GCA_016302655.1 Oscillospiraceae bacterium
CATCAGATCTTTTATAAAACTTAATCGAACGATTATCATTTTCTTTAGCTAATTCAATGAAGTCCTCTTCGGTTTTTGATTTATACTCTTCTCCTAACTCAACAATTGGGAATACATTTAGTGCAAGTAAATTTTCAGCAGTTTTCTTATCCATATTACACCTCTATTATCAATAATTACAAAATCACCATCACTGCAAAAATACAGTGATGGTGATAAACTCAAGAAACCAATGATAAATTACGCCTTGTCGATAGATCCGAACAGTTCCATCTTTTCCTTAACGGTAGCCTTGATAGCCTCGAAGCCGGGTGCGAGGAGCTTTCTGGGATCGAAGCCCTTGCCCTGAAGATCCTTACCTTCTTCGATATACTTTCTTGTAGCTTCCTGGAATGCGAGCTGGCACTCTGTGTTAACATTGATCTTGGAAACGCCGAGTGAGATTGCCTTCTTGATCATATCAGCAGGGATACCTGTACCGCCGTGCAGTACGAGAGGCATATTGCCAACCTTCTCCTTAACAGCTGCCAGAGTCTCAAAAGAAAGACCGGGCCAGTTCTCAGGATACTTGCCGTGAATGTTGCCTATACCTGCAGCGAGCATTGTTACACCGAGATCAGCGATAGCCTTGCACTCGTTGGGATCAGCACACTCGCCCATACCTACAACGCCGTCTTCTTCACCGCCGATAGAACCTACCTCAGCCTCAAGAGAGATACCGAGAACATCGCAGGTGTTAACAAGCGCTGTTGTCTTTTCAATATTCTCAGCTATAGGATAGTGAGAACCGTCGAACATTATAGAAGAGAAACCTGCATTTATGCAAGCCTTAGCGCCTTCAAAAGTACCGTGGTCAAGGTGCAGAGCAACGGGAACTGTGATATTCAGCTCTTCGATCATACCCTTTACCATACCAACTATTGTCTTATAACCGCACATATACTTACCTGCACCCTCGGATACACCTAAAATAACGGGTGAGTTGCACTCCTGTGCTGTGAGAAGGATAGCCTTTGTCCATTCAAGGTTGTTTATGTTGAACTGGCCTACAGCGTACTTGCCTTCAAGTGCCTTGTTCAGCATTTCTTTTGCAGAAACTAACATTTGTTTTCTCCTTTGATTCATATTACGGCGAAATTCGCCTTCTTTGTTATTATACTACATTCAGCGTGCAATTGCAAGTATCTTAAAGAAAAAAGAAATACTTACTGCAACAAACGGCATTAAGATATATCCAAAAACTAAGTCCGAATGCAAAAAGACGCTGTATACACGGGATATTACCAATACAGCGTCCTTAATTGTTAAATTGTAAGCTTTATGTAGCTTATTCAGCTATTTCTTTTTTAAGCTCTGCGAGGCACTCAGAACAGATGTTCTTGCCTTTAAACTGATGAATGTCGCTTGCATTGTTGCAGAATGAGCAAGCAGGCATATATTTTTTGAGAATAATCTGATCATCCTCAACATAAATTTCAAGAGAGTCTTTAATACCTATATCAAGAGTTCTTCTAAGCTCGATCGGTATAACGATTCTTCCGAGTTCATCAACTTTTCTTACGATTCCTGTAGATTTCATTAAGTCTTTCTCCTTTTGCTGTTACTTTTCTTTCCTTGATTTAAGCGGACCGTCATTTCCGCTTAATTCGTATATATTTTACCAAATCTACTCCCATTTGTCAAATGTTGATTTTATATATCTGTAATACTATTCCATAGATAGCAAGAAAAGAAATTACATTACCGAGAGAAATACGATGTTGCTTTTCCCCTTTATAATCGTATTTGAAAAGATTTTACAAAAAATTTTATAAAATATATCTCAAATACTAAATGGAAATCGATAAAAATAATCTTTATCAATTTCAGCATATTCAATAATTTTTAAAATATTGCAGGTGTTTGTTTTGTGCACAATTCCGCAAACTGACAAAGGAGAAAGTATGAAATATGTAATTTTCTTTATGTGTGCGGCTTCATTTGTTGCTTCCAGCCTTACAGGAAGAATAAACGAATTGTCAAACGCCGCACTGACCGGGTGCAAGGAGGCAGTAACGCTCTCTATTACTCTTTGCGGTGCTATAGCATTCTGGAGCGGTATTATGAATATAGCAAACCGCTCAGGTGTGGTTTCTTTCTTATCAAAAATTATGTTCCGACCTCTTTCTTTGCTGTTTCCGGGAATAAAAAAGAACGGAAAAGCTATGCAGTACATAGTTCTTAACTTTATATCTAATCTTCTCGGACTCGGTAACGCCTCTACCCCACTCGGTATAAACGCAATGCGTGAGCTTAAAGAAGAAGAAAATTGCGATAAGACTGCATCACGCAATATGATAATGCTTGTAGTTATGAACACGGCGAGTATTCAGTTCTTCCCGTCTACAATAGTAGCTCTGCGAGCTTCACACGCAGCTTCTAATGCGGCTGATATTGTGCCTTGCGTATGGATAGTATCTCTCTGCTCTCTTAGTATATCTATTATATCGGTAATATTGTTCGGGAAATTTACGGCAAGGAGAAATAAATCAAATGAATGAACTTACCGATTTTATTGTGCCCATTGTTATACTTGGAGTGATCGCTATAGGTATAATAGCGCATACAGATATTTTTGACGCATTTACTGAAGGCGCCGCAGAAGGAATAAAAACTACAATTGACATTCTGCCTGCGCTTATTATTCTGATAACCTGCATCAATATGTTCAAAGCATCGGGTTGCCTTGATATACTGACAAATATAGTAAGCCCGATTACTTCTATCTTTGGATTCCCCGACGAATGTGTTCCCCTGATATTTGTCCGTCCCTTATCGGGAAGCGGAGCATTGTCGATGTTTGACGGTATAATATCAGAATACGGTGCTGACAGCATTGTCGGCCGTGTTGCATCGACTATGATGGGTTCGAGCGAAACTACATTTTACACGGTTGCCGTATACTTCGGTGCTGTTAAGATAAAAAACAGCAGATACGCTATTCCGGCAGCGCTGACAGGAGATATGATAGGATGGATAGCGTCAGCGCTTGCGGTAAGGCTGATTATGCCGTAAAAATTGGCTGTCATCTTATGACAGCCAATAACATTACTATTCTTTTACTATATCGCACACATCTGCCCGAGTTACCTTAATAAGATCCTTTGGAGCAATGATTATCTGCGTTCCGAGTTTTCCACCGCTGACTATAACCTTGTCAAAATCAACGATTGTGCTGTGATAGACAGTCTTATACTGCTTTTTCATACCTATAGGAGTACATCCGCCGCGGATATATCCCGTAACAGCATTGATATCTTTTACATGAACCATTTCTATGGATTTTTCTCCGACTGATTTAGCCGCTTTTTTCATATCAAGCTCAAGAGCTATAGGTATAGCGAAAACATAATAGTTGTTGGTCTTGCCCTGAGTTACCAGCGTCTTAAATGTACTTTCATATGGCTGACCGAGCATATCGGCGATATGCACTCCGTCTATAAACTCATCGCATTCATATGTATTTACTTCATAGCTGATTTTATTCTTGTCAAGAATACGCATAGCATTTGTCTTATTATCTTTATCCTTTGCCATTTTGTCTCTCCTTCTCCTGCTCGGCAAGCAAAATAAATTTCTCCTTATCTCCGCCCGATTCTGATATTAATCTCTCTACTGCTTCATATCCGATATCCGAAACATATTTCATAGCATATGCTCTGCTTTTATCAAGGTGGTATCTGCAAGCTTCGGCATTTGCCGATAGAGTTTTGACGCACTTTGATGTGAACAGTATAACAGCTTCATTAAGTATTTTCAGCGAGTCAATAAGAGAATCTGCTATGAGCGGTAAGAATGCATTTAGTTCAAAATTACCGATAGAAGCGGCATAAGTAATAGCCATATCATTGGATATAGCCTTTATGGAAGCCTGTACAACCGCTTCAGCAATAACAGGGTTAACCTTT
>JAEDNF010000188.1 GCA_016302655.1 Oscillospiraceae bacterium
CTGCTCCTGCAACGGATGCGCCCGAGACCGAAGCTCCCGAGACCGAAGCTCCCGAAACGGACGCTCCCGAAACAAAAGCTCCGGAAACCACAACCGAAAAGAAGCCTGAGACTACGACTACAAAGGCGACAACGACGACAACAGCCGTTCAGCCCGAACCGGTTACGCCTACAGGCGACTCGGTTGCGTTCTCTCAGAATCTTATGCCCGGCTGGAACTTAGGCAATCAGCTTGAGGCAAATTCGGGCGGTACTCCCTCCGAGACGGCATGGGGCAACCCTGTCATTACCGAAAAGCTGATAAAGAAGGTAAAGGCGCAGGGCTTCAAATCGATCCGTATCCCCGTATCTTACTTATCAAAGATAGGCGCAGGTCCCAATTACACTATCGATTCAGCTTGGCTCGACAGAGTACAGGAAGTTGTTGATATGTGTATAGATAACGGTCTTTACGCAATCATCAATATTCACGGTGACGGATACTACTCGGTAGGCGGCGGCTGGCTGTTATGTGCTGACTCCGACCAGAAAACGATCAAGGCAAAGTACAAGAAGGTATGGGAGCAGATAGCCGCACGCTTCAAGAATTACGACGAGCATCTTGTATTTGAGTCGATGAACGAGGAGTTTGACGGTTCATACGGCAATCCGAGCGTTGAGGCTTACAATAATATCAATGATTATAACCAGATATTCGTTGATACGGTAAGAGCCGCAGGCGGAAAGAACGCAGACCGTTATCTGCTTGTACCCGGCTGGAACACAGATATCAACTTTACCACAGGCGATGTCGGATATGAGCTTGAAGCAAAATTTGTTATCCCGAACGACAGCAAGGGCAGAATAATGATATCCGTACATTACTACGCTCCGTGGGAGTTCTGCGGAAGTGAAAAACAAAAAACCGATGTAATATTCAGATGGGGCGACACCATTAAGGGACAGGTAAAACCCAGACAGAACGAGTCGCTTGTTGACAAACAGTTTGATAAGCTGTATAATGCTTATATCTCAAATGGCTACGGCGTTGTGATAGGCGAATACGGTTCTATCGACAAGACCTTCAAGGATGAACGCAATACTACATACCGTGCTTATTTTGCCGAGTATGTAAACTATGCGGCGCATAAGCGCAACATAGTTACGGTATACTGGGACAACGGATGGAACGGCAAGTACGGCTTCGGACTGTTCGACCGCACAAATTGCACCGTAACCCAGCCCGAGATAATAAAGGCTATCATAAGCGGTGCAAAGGCTACAAAAGCTCCAACAGCACCTACGATATAATCATCCGGAGCTTTGTATAAATTCCCACTTGCATTTCAGAAGAAAAAGTAGTATATTAGAACAGTAAGAAAGGATGGTAAACATGAAAAAGAAAATTTTATCCGCACTGACAGCTTTAACGATGTCCGTTCTGCTCGGTATCACCGGTTTCGCAGAAACTACGGTAGGAGCAAGCAGCGGTAACACTGCTACCGGCGTTACATTTGATCCTACAACGATCATTATCTGCGTTGTAGCTCTCGTGGTTGTTGTTGCGGTAGGCGTAGTAACAGTCATTTTAGGCAAGAAGAAAAAGAACAAGTAAACACATGAAACAGACCTCCCGTGAGGTCTGTTTTTGTATTTTCAAAACCGTTTTTAGACAACATAACCGCTAAGCCGAAAAAATGTTTTTGCGATTATTTTACAACATTTAAAATCATCCCAATTCGTCGCCAAATCGGGAATAACTTTTGTGAAAAATGCCACTTGCGTTTTTTAAGGGAATATAGTAATATAAATTAAGCTAAATAAATTAAAAACTTTAGGAGGACAACTAAAATGAAGTTAACAAAAGTTTTCGCAGGCGTTGCAGCTGCAGCAGTTGCAGTATCATCACTTGCAGTAAGCGCATTTGCTGATGTACTTATGTCTAAGACAGGCAACACATCAAGTGCAGAAAAGTATGCAATTCCTTTTACTGGACTTACCGAAGAGCAGGTAGCAACTGTTAAGACAATTGAGGCAGATGTTGATCTCGTTGATACCGATTATGTTAACGGCACAATCGGAGGCAACATCGATGGCGGATGGTCTACAAATGGTCAGTTCGAACTCAACGAAGACGTAACAGTAACATGGGAGCTTCCCGGCTCGCTCGTATCTTATGACGCTGACGGCAATTTTGCACCTTATGCAGAAGTTCAGTTCTGGTGGGTAAATAATATCCCCGATACCGAAGACGAAGGCACAGTAGCTCTTACAGCAGTACGCCTTTTAGACGCTGACGGCAATGAAGTTCTTCCCGAAGCTGCAATCGGCGAATCAACCGACACAGTAGAACCCGGCGAAACCGAGGATCCTTCCGATATCTTACCCGGCGAGTCTTCCGGCTCTCCCGTAAGCCCTGACACAGGTGTTGCAGTAACAGTTATCCCTGTAGCTCTTGCAGCAGCAGCTCTTGCTACAACAGGTATCGTTCTTAAGAAGAGAAGCAAGTAATCACATTTAAGTGAAATGTTGCTTTGATTAAAGAGTGAATCCCCCTTGCAAATGCGAGGGGGATTTTTGTGCTATAAAACGGCACAGAAAATTCAAATAATATACCCGATTTGATACCTTATAATTTGATTGAACGGTAATAGATAAAAAGATATTACAGCAATTTTTTCAGAAAAAACGGTCAAAATTTACATTTTTACCACAACAGTTATATTGTTTCACCAAATAAAAAAAGTTTTTTTGTGCAAAATTCCAATTGAAAATTACAGATGAATATAGTATGATTATTCTTAGCTAATAAGCTATAAAATTTTTATGGAGGACAAAAACAATGAAGTTTACAAAAACTTTAGCAAGCGTTGCAGCTGCAGCACTTGTAGTATCTTCACTTTCAGTAAGCTCATTTGCAGCTTGGAAGGGTGCAGATGCAAGCGGTAACCTTATTTTTAATGTTGCCGATATTCTTCCCGAAGACGTTAATATAGCTGATGTTTACGGTGTTAGTGTTGTATTTACTGACGCTTCAGCTGCTGTATTAGCAGAGGGTGCAGGCGGCGGATTTATCTTCAGCACAGCAAGCAACAACTGGAACCAGCTCCAGTGGTGCAATGGTTGTGGCGAAGGAGAAGAGCACAACATTCAGTTAGACACTGAAACAAATTCTATAACAAGAATGGAAACAGCTCCTTTCTTTACAGCTGAGGATATCTCAGGTGAGGAAGGCACATATGGTCAGATCGCTCTTTCACAGTGGTGGGGCGGCGACATCGCTTACTCTGCTATCAATTTCCTCGGTGCAGATGCAAGCGTAATCGGCACATATGAGTATGTTCCTGAAATTAAGTTAACAAAGGAACAGGATTATGTAGATCTCGAAGCTGAAAGAATTTCTATCGGTCTCGAAGCTCAGTTCGACAGCACAACAGGTATCGCTGAGTGGCCCACACTTCCTGCTTCAACTTTCAAGGCTGACGGTTCAGATGTTACTCTTACTTATGACTTCTCTGATTTCGGCGCTCCCGTTAAGTTCGGCGGCAACTATATAGCAATCGCTACAGGTCTTGACTGGTCTGACTATGACAAGAACCCCGACAAGTACAGCGCTGAAAATGTAGCTATCAAGTCTATCAAGTTCGATGGCGTTGAGTACGGTGACTACACCAAGCTCGCTGTTAACAACGAAGCAGGCAACGGCACAGCACTCAGACTCACACTTATGAACGAGTGGAACGAGAATTTTGCTAAAGGCAACGCTCCTTTATCCGGCATTGAGCTTCCTGAGTTCACAACTTTCGAAATCACAATCGCTGTAACAGCTGCTACTGAAGAAGAGCCAGTACCCGGCGATACCGAAGATCCTGAAGATCCTACAGATGATCCTACAGATGATCCCACAGATGATCCCACAGATGATCCTACAGATGATCCCACAGATGAT
>JAEDNF010000189.1 GCA_016302655.1 Oscillospiraceae bacterium
GTTCGGACTTAACAATCAGAAATAACAATCA
Source organism: Oscillospiraceae bacterium (assembly GCA_016302655.1). Lineage (GTDB taxonomy): Bacteria > Bacillota > Clostridia > Oscillospirales > Ruminococcaceae > Ruminiclostridium_E. Next base: position 32 of record JAEDNF010000189.1, read on the forward strand.
GCCGTGACGAAATTCGTCACGGCTGAGTTTTTATTATCCGTAATGGTAAGTCTGATCATTAAGCTTTTCCGAAAGCTCTTTTAAAAGTCTGTCCGACAGCGCTTTGTTTTCCTCAGGAATATAATAGTCGGCTCCGCAGAACAATGCGTTATCCCATGCCCATACTATTGCCCCTGCTTCAAAAATCGGGCCGTCACAGTAATAATCGTAAAGTCTGTACAGCTTTTCGAGTTCTTTTACTTCCTCTCTTTCAATATCTGCAAAGAGCAGTTCCAACATAATTGCACTTGACATTCCGTACGGCAATATACTGATATCGTCACCGTATGCCAGAACATACGCCCAAGGGTCACGCTCTCCTTCAAAATCATTCAAAATATATGCATCATACGCTTTTTGGAATTCATAATATTCCTGTTTGCGCTCGGCAGAATTGTTCTCATCGTTTATAAGTGCAAGCGTTTCTGTGCAGTTTTCTCTTATTTCTACCGATATCAGCTCAGACATATTATTTCCGTTATTGTCGTTTACACCGATAACCGCTTTGAGCCGTCCGGTGTTTCGTCCTGCCATAAAGTCGTTATAAAGAGCCGTGAGCAGTTTATCCGTAAACTCGGGAGCAAGCTTTCTTCCGAAAATGTCATCACGATCCTTATGAATTATTATTTCGGCTTGTAAAGCTCCTTCAATCGTCTTTCTGAGATTATCAAAGTATCCTTCCGTCTTGAAGCACTTCTGCCTCATATCATAGAGTGCTTTGGCATATTCCGCATAGTTGTCAGCAGTAACGGTCAGCTGATATTTTCTTTCATAAGTTTTTCCGTTTGTCAGCGTATATCTTAAATCATAATTGATATATTGGTGTTTGCCTTCGCAAGTGTCAATATACGGCGGTTCGGTTTTTATATCGGGTTGTCCGATGATAAAGCTTTGATAGTCCCTTATTACCGATATAAATTCCTTGTCTTTAATTGTGTAATAATTGCCGTTATCGCCGTCATTGCATAAAATTTCCGAATCGATGGTAACGCTCTCAATATCATCAACAGATGGGATATAATACGAGTAGCCGAATGCGCCGGTAGCTTTTACCGTAAGACATATAAGGAAAGTACCTCCTACAGCAAGCGCAAACCTTATAACCGTCTGCCACAGCTTTTTTAATCCGATGCCTCTGACAAGCTCAAATATGATATATCCGACTGCTGTCATTATCGTTATAATAATTATTTCTGTAGAATGAAAACGATAACCAAGAGCATTTCCGCAGAAAACAAGCCCGAATATGCCTGCTATCAGACTCATAGTCATAACATGATACGCAATAGGGAAAACAAAGTGTGAGCCCGTCTTTTCGGCTTTTCTCTTCTTGTTTGCAAGGAAAGCAAGAATTATGTAGGAAGAGAATACAATAAGCAAAGTCAGCACATTTTGCAGACTGAAAATATCAAATTTTCCTATTAAATCCGATGACAGCGCCTGCAATAAAAAATCCAAACCGGCCATTCCCGTTCCTAACGGTGCAACAGGGAAAAGAGTATCTGTCATATCCCTGCCTGTCAGGACTGCGCCGACAGTTCCGTCGGTCGCTATAGCGTATAAAGAAAAAGCAACAAAAGGAATTATCATCACTCCGAAAATGGTATAGGCAACAGAGTCGCCCAGCTTGCCGCATACGCTGTTGATAAGAACGCCTAATAAGACAGTTCCCAATATCACAATTACACTCATCAGCAACAGATAAGCTATTACGCCGCTGAAATCGTTGAATATTTCCCGTCTTTCAAAATAATAGCTGTATGTACAATAATTAGGTGTATCCGCTTTAAGCTCCGTTATCGCCTTATCCGCCCCGACAGAAAACAACGAAGAAAACAGCAGGCTCACAGCGCCGCAGACTGCCATAGGCACTACGCATACCGATGCTGTTACGCCAAGGTCGGCGAAAAATCTCTGATTAGCCGAAACAGGCAGGCTGAGATACATATCGGAGTCGCATTTTTTAACATTATAGCTGAATACGCTGTTTATAACAGCGATAGTCAGTATAGCCGCCGCAATAAATGCTATCCCGGTTATTACCATAAATACCGGCTCGGATTCCGTAAGGCTTTGAAAGACTTTTCCGCTGTTTTCTACTTCACGCATTGTGGAACAATCGGCAAACGAATTCATAATTCCGATACATACTGTGCCGTATATTGTCAGCATCGGGATAACCAGCATACCCAGTATGAAATATAATATAAGATAGTATTTGTTTTTTCTCAGCTTATACAGATAATAGCTCAGCATAAAGCTCTTCTTACCTGTCGATGTCTGTGCTGTCATAGCCTTGTCCCTCCATTTCGTATATGAATATCTCGTCAAGCGTAAGCGGAATTATATCACAGAATTTTGCGCCTTTTTCGATCATCAAGGCTTTTATCTGCTCAGCATCGCCTTTAGCAATGAATGTCTGAACACTGCCGATAGTCTTGATGTCAAGAATCTCTGCACCATCAATGTCGTCTGCTCCGACAGGCTCGTCAAAAGACGCCTGTATCTTGTGTATGCTTTCCTTGATACAGTCAAGCTCACGGTCAAACACTACCTTGCCCTTGTGAATAAGGCCTACAGCGTCGCAAAGCTGCTCAATCTCCCCAAGATTGTGAGAAGAAATAATTACCGTTGCATTACTGTCCGCCATAGACTCAATAAGCATCTTTCTGACGGTTATGCGCATTGTAGGATCAAGACCGTCAAACGCTTCGTCAAGCAGCAGTATTTCCGTATTTGAGGCAAGTCCACATATAACAGACGCCTGTCTTTTCATTCCCTTAGAAAACTTGGACATTTTCTTATTTCGGGGAAGTCCTATTGCAGATATCAGCTTTTCGTACTTCTCTTCGGAGAAGTTCGGGTAAAACACTTTGCACATATCTCTTATCTCATCGGGAGTCATATCGGAATATTGCTGTGTATCATCGCCGACATAGTATATCCTCTGCTTAACCGAGGGGTTGTCGTATATCGGCTGACCGTCAATGAGAAGCGTGCCGCTGTCCTGCCTGTATATGCCGGCAAGGAGTCTCAGCAGAGTGGACTTTCCTGCGCCGTTTGAGCCAAGCAGACCGTAAGCGCTTCCGCTTTCTATCTCTATAGATAAATCATCAAGAGCTGTGAAGTCATCGAATTTTTTGGTAACATTTTTTACGCTTATCATTTGTTTCCCTCCTCTTCGTTAATGACAGCCATCATCATATCATAGGTCAGTCCCGAACGCATTGCGTTTTTTACCGCACAGCGAAAATCTTCGGCAGCCTTTGCAAGCAGAACAGACGCATAATTCTTTCTCTCGGATACATAGCTTCCTTTACCCGGTAAAGAGTATATGAGTCCCCTCTGTTCAAGCTGTCTGTAGGTTTTCTGAACCGTGTTCGGATTGATCGTAAGTTCCTTTGCTACTTCACGCACGGCAGGAAGCTTTTCATTCTCAGCCATTTCACCGCTGATTATCAGTTCTGCTATCCTCGTCTCGAGCTGCTCGGACAGCGGAACACCGCCCTGAAGTCTCAGTGAAAACATAACGCACCGCCTTTCTGATTAACTGTACTATCACGAATAGTACAGTTAGATAATAACACATAAAATTACGATTGTCAATAGGGGTAATAAAAAAATCCTGCCGTGATTTTGCACAGCAGGATTCAGTAAGTAAAAAAGTCTCTTTTTAAAAAAATGAAGTGCTATTGAAGTGATAAACAAAAATCAGACACAAGGGGTGAATTCTACCCTTCAGCTTGTAGAAAAAGTCTAATTTTTGAAAATAGAACAAACTCTCAATCCCCATCCCCTAAACCTTTGTGAACGCTCTGTGGTGCGGCATCCGTGCCGCACTTTTGGCG
>JAEDNF010000190.1 GCA_016302655.1 Oscillospiraceae bacterium
GCTGTATTTTTACTTTTTGTTTTGACTTAAAGGTAGCTGTAATGGAATTTGTAATGCTCTTTTTATCGATAATAATTATAGTGTGCTTAGCCGGAAGCAAGCTGTCGGCAAAGATAGGCGTACCAAGTCTGCTTATTTTTCTTGTGCTCGGTATGATATGCGGCTCGGACGGACTTCTTAAAATACCGTTTGACGATTTTAAGCTGAGTGAGCAGATATGCACCGTCTGCCTTATATTTATAATGTTCTGCGGCGGCTTTTCGGCTAACTGGAAGGCGGCAAAACCTGTAGCACTCAGAGCCGGTCTTTTGTCTTCGCTCGGTACTGTGCTGACAGCGCTTATTACAACCGCAGGATGTCATTTCCTTATAGGCTTTGATATAAAAGAGAGTTTTCTTATAGGAGCAGTCATTTCTTCAACGGATGCGGCGTCGGTGTTTTCGATACTTCGTTCCAAACAGCTTAACCTGCGTGGCGGTCTTGCTTCTTTGCTTGAGATTGAGAGTGGTTCAAACGATCCGTTCTCATATATGCTGACAGTCATTGCTCTCGCTATTATGGGCAGTAAAGACCTTTCAAGCATCGGACTTCTTGCTGTGCTTCAGATAGTTGTCGGTGTGCTGTTCGGCTTTGCAATAGGCTTTGCGGCGGTGTTTGTGATTAACAAGGTAAAACTGTCCCGCAACAGCTTCGATGTCGTATTTATGATATCCGTTATATTTGCGGCTTATGCGGCTCCGGTTCTTCTCAGCGGAAACGGCTATCTCAGCGTTTACATAGCAGGCATAATAATCGGTAACAGCAAAATCGGCAAAAACAAGGCACAGCTTGTACACTTCTTTGACGGAATAACGGGACTGAGTCAGATTATGCTGTTCTTTATACTCGGACTTCTGTCAAATCCGTCACAGCTGCCCGGCATACTGCTTCCTGCGCTTGTGATATTCGCAATAATGACATTTATCTCAAGACCTGCGGCGGTATTTGCTATATGTTCGGTAGGTTACACATGGCGTGACAGATTGTTTATAGCGTGGTCGGGACTGAGAGGCGCATCTTCGATAGCGTTTGCAATAATGGCGTTGGTAAGTGATTTTTATTCAAACAATAATCTTTTTAATATAGTGCTTTGCGTCTGTCTTATATCCGTAGCGGTTCAAGGAACATTGCTTCCGAAAGCGGCGACAAAGCTCGGTCTTATCGACAATGACAGCAGTGTCCTTAAAACCTTCAACGACTATCAGGATGAAACCGAACAGTTCAATATGATGCGTATTTTCGTATCCGATTCTCACAGCTGGAGCGGTCATAAAATAAGTGATATTTCATTTCCCCGGGATTCGCTCGTGCTAATGATAAAACACGGAGATGAAACTATTGTGCCCAAAGGCAATACGGTCATAAATGCAGGCGATGATGTTATACTCAGCGTTCCGTCATACCGTGACAGCGGTGATATAAAGCTGAAAGAATATGAGATAGGACCTAAGCATCTCTGGCGGAATAAAACGATCAAAGAACTGGATCTTCCTACAACGCTGCTGATAATTATGATAAAACGCGGCGGTGATATGATAGTGCCGAACGGCAGTACTGAGATAAAACAGGGTGATATTCTTGTCGTAAGCGATCAGTCTCATAATGAAAAAGAAGTAAAGTGCGAACAATGCAATGTTAGCGGAAAATCGGATGAAGCAATAAATACGGATAATGAAGAAATGAATACGGATGACGAAGTTTATGCTTCAATCGGTAAGGAATGATTATATATGAATATAAAATGGAATGCAGATAAGTATACCAGCGATTTTTCTTTTGTGCATAAGCACGGTCTCGGTGTGACCGAGCTTATCGAAAAGCAGGGCGGCACAGCCGTAGACTTGGGATGCGGAAACGGTGCACTGACAAAAGTTCTGCACGACAAAGGCTTTGATGTTATCGGACTTGACGCATCGGATGAAATGCTTGAAAAAGCAAAAGAGAATAATCCGGGACTTGAGTTCAGAAAAGCGGATGCGACTGATTTCAGACTTGAAAAGCCGGTTGATCTCATTTTCTCAAATGCGGTATTCCATTGGATAGACAGGGAAAAGCATCCGCAGATGCTGAAATGTGTATATGATGCGCTTAACTTCGGCGGCGAGTTCGTGTTTGAGTTCGGAGGCAGAGGGAACGCTCACAAGATACACTCGGAGCTTGCAAAGGTTTTTGCAAAACACGGCTATGAATATAAAACCAAGTATTATTTTGCGGGAGTGGGCGATTATGCTCCGCTTGTTGAACAGGCAGGCTTTACAGTCAGATATGCGGCACTTTTTGACCGACAGACAGAGCTTGTTGGTGAAAACGGTCTGGAGGAATGGATAAGAATGTTCTTACAGTTTCCGTTCTCGGTAATAAAGGATAGTGCAGAAGCCGACGAGATAATAGCCGAGGCGGTTGATGAGCTAAAAAGTGAGCTTTATATAAACGGAAAATGGTATGCCGATTATATGAGGATAAGAATGAGGGCTGTCAAGGATTGAAATATATCATCTGCTGTGATAGAATTAATTCTGCGGCAAATAACATTTACGAGATCCGAAGGCAATCCGATAGCCTTTACATAAAAGATAAGGAGGCGGATATGAAGCACAGCAAAAAGCTTTCCGTCATCAGAGAGTGCATGAATAATCAGTTCCTTTGCAGATGTTACTTCAAATACGACGAGAATTACCGGTACTATTACATCAATGATGTGAATGATGAATTTGTACTTGGACAGGAAGAAAATGATTTTCTTCTTGACGGCTATACCATAAACAAACTGTCACAGCTATCAAAAGCAGAAATTAAGGATGACGCCTGCAACGAGATAAATCGATTAAACGGAATAATTTCCCGTATAAAGAATCCCGAGATTGATATCAGCTCTTGGCAAGGCATATTTCAGTCGCTGAAAAATCTCGATAAATGGATTATTGTATCAAACGAATATGATAACAACGGATTTTTCTATATTGGAACGATAATAAAAGCAGGAAAGAATAAGCTGACAATAAAGCCGTTTGACGCAGACGGAATATGGCTTGAAGAAATGAAAATTCCGTATGAGGACATAACAAGCGTAAGCTTTGATACAAGGTACATAAATAACTGGAGGATGTATCTTGAAAGAACAAAGGAAGGATAACTATGAATCTTAAAGAGAATTTCAAAGGACATCTGAATACAATAAACAGTCATAAGAAAGAAGTAATGAGGCTTTGCTTTAAGGTGGGACTCTATAAACAGGGCTTGCTTCACGATTTGTCAAAATACTCGCCGAAGGAATTTTTGTCGGGTGTGGTATACTATTGCGGCGACAAAAGTCCTAATACTGCCGAGAGGCTTCTCACGGGAAAAAGCGAAGCGTGGCTGCATCATAAAGGCAGAAACAAGCACCACTTTGAATATTGGATAGATTACGGTCTGACTCCCGGAGGAAAAATGGAAGGCGTAGAGATGCCGGTGCGTTATGTTGTGGAAATGTTTTGCGACAGAGTAGCGGCTTGTAAAGTATATTACAAGGAAAAATACAGCGAAAAGACGCCGCTTGAATATTTCAGAAAGAACAAAAACCACTATATGATGCATCCCGATACTATGCGACTGCTTGAAAAAATGCTTGTGATGCTCAGAAAATACGGTGAAGAAGACACCCTTATTTATATAAAGAAAAGGATATTGAAATAATCCGGTTGCTTTGTGCAATAGAGATTTGTCGATTGTGTAAAGTGACTTTAAAATGCAAGTTTTACCGAGCGCTTTTATGAAAAATGACTTTGAAAAATATGTTGACAAAAGTCGTTTCCCGTGCTATAATAGACAAGCACTCAAAAAACGGAGCGCTTAAAAATCCGTTATAAA
>JAEDNF010000008.1 GCA_016302655.1 Oscillospiraceae bacterium
TTGATTCCGTCTTTTGCAAGACGCTTGATAACTTCCTCGACAGAGTATCTGACCGTGTTGACTCTTGCATATATCGGCGGTCTGCCAAAGCAGGAGCTGAGCATTTTCATCGCTTTTGTTTCACCAAGCTCACGCTTCCACTTCTTTATCAGCCACTTTGGGCAGGAGTATTCTATAGACAGTTTTGCCTCATCCTTAAGCTCTCCGTAGTTTATCACTTTACCGTCACGCAAAAAGTTGCGGAGTACAGCGTTTACAAAGCCTTTTGCCCTGCCGCTGTCACAGTAATCGCACAGTAAAACCGACTCATTAACTGCGGCGCTGTCAGGCACCGAATTCATATAAAGAAGCTGATAAAATCCCATTCTCAGTATCTCGGTTACAGGAATACTTATCTTATCAAATTCTATTTCGGAATAAAAGCGAATCAGATAATCAAGCGTCATTCTGCGCTCGAGCACGCCGTAAAACAGCGCCGCCGCAAACGCTTTGTCGCGTCTGTTTGCTTCCTGCGAGCTGAACGCATGATCGAGTATTATATTTGAGTATGCGCCCGAAGTATCCATACGGATAAGCAGATCAAGGGTTATCTGTCTTGCAGTTTTCATCATTTTCTCCCAATTATCGTCTTCTTGAGTTAGCTATCAGTCTGAGAAGCTGTAAAATTGCAACGGCAAGCGATGCAACATAAGTCATAGCGGCTGCCGTGAGCGTCTTTTTTGCTCCGGTATATTCCGCACCGTAAAGGAAACCCTGATTTTTTATTGTTGAAAGCGCTCTTCTGCTTGCGTTGAATTCTACTGGAAGTGTTATCAGCTGGAACAGTACAATTGCCGCAAAAAGAATTATTCCTATGCCTCTGAGAATGTGATTATCAAAGACAATTCCGAGAATAAAGAACAGCATCCACGCAGAAGAACCAAACTGAGCAAAAGGAAGAATTGCCATCCTTATTTTTATAGGAAAGTAATCCTGAGCATACTGGATAGCGTGTCCGACTTCGTGCGCCGCAACGCCTATAGCACCAACAGAAGTGCTGTTATATACCGAAGAAGACAGCGAAACCGTATTAGTCTTGGGGTTGTAGTTATCGGTCAGCTCGCCGTGAATGACGCCTACCTGAACATTATAAAGTCCGTTGCTGTCGAGAATTTCCCGTGCGACCTGCGCCGCAGTCTTTCCCATTGAACTTGGCATTCTGTTATATTTTCTGAAGGTAGATTTTACATTGACAGAGGCAAATATCGAGAAGATAAACGCCGCAATGAGCAAAATGTAAATTACATAATAATTCAGTAAAAAGTCAGGCATAAAAATCCTCCTTTACTTATCCGAGAATAATACCTCTCTGCGGTCTGAAGCCGTTTACAAAGCTGGACGCATCCATTCTTCTACCGCCTTCGCCCTGAACTTCGGTAAAGCTGATACACTTTCCGTCACCGCATACTACAGTTAACTTTTCCTCGTCTATCAGAGTTCCGCAGGGCTTGTCCGATGTACAGTCGGTCATTACGGCAAAATAAACCTTAAGCCGCTTATCGCCGATAAAAGTATATGCGCAGGGGGATGGTGACATACCCCTGATAAAATCATATACATTCTTTGCAGGGAGCGAAAAATCTATTCTGCACATTTCCTTTGAAATCATACCTGCGTAGCAAGAAAGGCTGTCATCCTGCTTTACGGGAGTCAGCGTTCCGTCTTCACAAGCGGCAAGAGTCTTCAGTATCAGCTCTCCTCCAACAGCCGCAAGCTTGTCGTGAAGCTCGCCTGCCGTCATTTCGGGAGTTATGGCGACTTCTTCACTCATAAGCATATCGCCTGTGTCGAGTCCTTTTTCCATAAGCATCGTTGTTACTCCGCTGGTCGTTTCGCCGTCTATGATACATTTTTGTATCGGGGCGGCGCCTCTGTACTTCGGCAGAAGCGATGCGTGAATATTTATACAGCCGTATTTTGGAAGTGAGAGAATATTTTCCGGCAGGATCTGTCCGTAAGCCGCAACAACAATACAATCGGGAGCAAGCTGATTAAGCACTGCAAGGCTTGTTTCGGCGTCTTCTCCCTTTCTCAGCGAAAGCGGCTGATAAACGGGTATTCCGAGCTTCTCGGCACATTCTTTTACGGGAGGAGCCTGCATCTTCTTGCCTCTGTTCTTAGGCTTGTCCGGCTGTGTAAAAACTGCCATAACATTGTGACAGGATGCAAGTTTTTCGAGAGCGGCAACCGCAAAGTCGGGAGTACCCATAAAAACTATGTTCATAGCTTTCCCTCCTTATCTGCCTTTTTCTTCAAGCTGATCCGATGTTAAAAGACCGTCTGCCTTATCTGTAAAAAGGATACCGCTGAGATGGTCTATCTCGTGACAGAGAGCAACCGCAAGAAGCTCTGTGCCTTCAATTTCAAACTGCTTTCCGAATCTGTCCTGTGCAGATACTTTAACCTTTGCAGGACGGTCAACATATCCCCACAAACCGGGTACAGAAAGGCATCCTTCAAGCTCGTGCTGTTTTCCCTTCATCGAAGTAATTACAGGGTTTATAAGCTCTATCTTGCCGTGTTCATCGCCAACATCGATAACAACGACTCTTCTCAGTACACTTATCTGCGGTGCGGCAAGTCCGACGCCATTTGCGTCCTTCATAGTTTCATACATATCGTCAAGCATAGTCCACAGCTTGTCATCAAATACTGTTACATCCTTGCATTTCTTTCTGAGCGACTCATCGCCGTCTTTTGCTATTATTCTCTTTGCCATTGCCTTTAATTCCTTTCTTTTATATAATTTCGCCGTTCATATCGGCGAAGAAGCTTACACCGTCAAGAGCGGGCGACTTGTATGCATCAAGCAAAGTTGCCTGCATTACCGCCCTGAACTCCTTATTATTTTTGCACTTGATTATTATCCTGTAGCGGAATCGCCCGTTTACCTTTGCTACAGAGCAAGCTGACGGACCGAGAACACGGATAGGTATATTGTGTCCTTCAAGATTCTTCATAAACAGCTTTACAAAGGATTCTGCGCCCTTTTTGCAGATATCTTCTTCTCTTGCCGACAGCCCTATCTCACAGATATCACAGTACGGCGGAAAAAGCAGAGCTTTTCTTATCTCGCACTCCTGTTTAAAAAACTCGTCATAGTTCTGCTGTGCCGCAAGATTGAGTACATAGTGCTCGGGAGAGAAGGTCTGAAGATAAGCTCTTCCCTGCTTTGAGCCTCTGCCGCATCTGCCGACAACCTGAGTAATGAGTGAGAATGTCTTCTCATAGCCGAGATAGTCTCCTGCATACAGCGATTTATCAATAAGAAGCACACCGACAAGCGTGACATTTTCAAAGTCAAGTCCTTTTGCTATCATCTGCGTGCCGACCATTATATCATACTCGCCTTTTCTGAAGCTTTCAAAGTTCTTCTCATAGGAGTATCTGCTCATCGTGGTGTCGGCGTCCATACGAAGCACACGGGCTGTCGGGAAAAGTGCAGATATTTCATCTTCAATACGCTGTGTTCCTGTTCCCGACGAGTATATGAACTTTGAGCCGCACTCCTTGCATTTTCCTGTGAACAGCTCGGTATATCCGCAATAGTGGCAGATAAGACAGCCATTAGTCTTATGATATGTCAGCGGAATATTGCAATTGGGACACTTGCTGACAGCGCCGCACTTTATGCAGTTCATATATGTATTGTAGCCTCTGCGGTTAAGCAAAAGTATTGTCTGCTCGCCTTTTTCGAGATTTATTCTTATTTCATCGGCAAGCGCTCTGCTGAAATTTGATCGGTTACCCGTCTCGGTTTCCACCTTCATATCCACAAGATATACTTCGGGAAGCACCGAACGGCTGTAGCGTTTTTTCATCTCAAACAGCTTATATCTGCCGCATGAAGCAAAATAAGCGCTTTCAAGGCTCGGAGTAGCAGAAGCAAGCAGAAGCAATGCATTATGATAAAAGCACCTCTGCTTTGCTATGCTCCTTGCATGATAACGGGGCGATTTTTCAGACTTATAGGTATGCTCGCCCTCTTCGTCTATTACAATTATGCCTATATTGTCAAGCGGAGCAAAAACAGCGCTCCTTGTGCCTATTACTATCTTTGCCTCGCCCTTTTCGATACGCTTGTACTCGTCCATTCTCTGCCCTAAAGACAGATTACTGTGTATAACAGCTACAAGGCTTCCGAAAAGGTCGGTAAAATTACGCACCATTTGCGGAGTAAGGGATATTTCGGGAACAAGCATTATAGCAGTTTTCCCCTGTTTAACCGCCTTGTCAATAAGTTTCAGGAAAACTGTGGTCTTTCCGCTTCCTGTCACTCCTTTAAGGAGCGCACACTGCGGACTGTCGCTGTCCATAAGCTCAGATAGTCCGTCATAGACAGAGGACTGCTCATCGGACAGCGTTATATCATCAACGCTTTTTACCGCTTTTGCATCTGCTGTAAGAGAGCGTGATATTTCATTGTCAAAGCACTCGGCAATGCCGTTTTTCTCCATATTGGAAATAACAGCTTCGGTCACAACACAGTTATAGCATACTTCCTTTACAGAGGCAGATACTGCCTGCTCAAGAAAATCAGCGACCTTTTTCTGCTTTGCCGTAAGCGGCTTATTTTTTTCGGAATACTCACCGCTTAAATAATAATCGGTAAGGCGGACATTCTTCTCTGTTTCATTACCTACACGCTGTTTTATTATATCAAGCGTAAGCAATACCGAATTATCCAAAAGAGACCGAACGAGCTTTTTCTGCCTGTCGTCAAAGCCGTATTCTATCATATCGTTAAGTTCTCTGTCACTTTTACAGCCTGCAAGCATTGCGGCGACAGAAGACTCCGAAGGAGAAAGGCTGAAACTGTCGGGGTTTTTCAGAAAATCACTGTTTATCGTGTATCTTTGCGAAACATTGAGCGCCATACCACCGGGTAATATTGTTTTTACGGCATCAAAATAAGTGCAGAAGGTGTTATCCTTCATCCAGCGCATAAGGCAAAGAGCTTCGTCGCTTAAAATAACGCCATCGTTTACGGTACAGTATACTTCTTTCAGCCGACCGTAATCGGTTCCGTGCTTTATGGCTGTAATAAGTCCAACACGCTTATTTCCGCCTTTTCCGAATGGCACTATCACTCTCTGACCGACAACGGCTGTAGAGCCCTCGGGCAGATAATAATCGAACTCAAGGTCAAAGCTGTATAGCGCCTTGTCAACAACTACCGAAACAACTGTTCTTGTATCAGCGTTTTTATGAACAATATTGTCCATCAAGATCTCTTTATCTCTTCTAACAAAGCGGCATTGCGCTCTGCTTTCATCTTTTCTGCAAGTATTACCGCATTGACATCATCAACAGCCTTGTCAAGATCGCCGTTTACAACAAGATAATCAAACTTATCGGCAAATTCAAGCTCGTTTCTTGCCTGAGCCGTTCTTGCGGCGATAGTTTCCTCTGTTTCGGTTCCTCTTTTTCTCAGTCTCCGTTCAAGCTCGGATATTGACGGAGGAAGGATGAATATGAGAACGCACTCGGGGAATATCTTCTTAATATTCATTGCTCCCTCGACTTCTATCTTAAGTATAACATCCTTACCCTGAGCAAGAAGGTCGGTAACAGCTTTTTTGGGAGTTCCGTAATAATTTCCGCAGTAGCTTGTATATTCAAGCACATCGCCGTTTTCTATCATCTTCTCAAACGCTTCAACCGTCGTGAAATGATAGCTTACGCCGTCTGTCTCGCCCTCTCTTATAGCTCTTGTGGTAGCGGATACAGACTGTACAAGGTTCTGATTCTTTTTGTAAAGCTGTTCGAGTATCGTGTCCTTGCCGCAGCCCGACGGCGCAGAAATAACAATAGGCAGTCCTTTATTCATCTTCATTCTCCCCCTCTTTTTCATCGGCTGTAAAGCCTGTAAAATGCGAAATATCAAGCGCAGACAAAACTACATGGTTGCTGTCGGTGATTATGACTGTTTTTGTCTTTTTACCGCAGGTAGCGTCTATTGCGGTGTTGTTATCCTTTGCCGCAGAGATGATACGCTTTACGGGTGCGGCGTCTGCGCTGACAGCCGCAACCACCCTGTCGGAATTTACTGTATTTCCGTAACCTATATTGATAAGCTTCATAAGTTCTCCTTTTGAAGTACACATATCCTGTCTTGTATATCGTTAGATTATATCACAATTAAGTGATAATTTCAAGATAAGCAAATCATATTTTCTATCACATATCAGCAAAGCTTTGACGCAAGCAGCGGCGAATAATGCTCTCTGAACTGAGTAAAAGTACCCTCGTCTATAGCGGCTCTTATCTTTTCCATAAGGGTATTATAGAAATAGAGGTTATGCTGAACGGCAAGTCTGCCCCCGAGCATTTCTCCCGATTTGAACAAGTGCCTGATGTACGCTCTTGAGAAGTTTCGGCAGGTCGGGCAGTCACATTCGGGATCGATAGGCAGAGAGTCTGTTTCAAAGCACTGATTGGTAACATGAGTTATACCCTGCCAGGTGAATACTGTCGCATGGCGTGCGTTTCTGCTCGGCATAACACAGTCAAACATATCAACGCCTCTGTATACTGCTTCTATTATATTGGAGGGTGTACCCACGCCCATAAGATAACGGGGTTTATCGCAAGGCGCATGAGGTATCACCGTTTCGATAATGTGATACATAGTTTCGGTAGGCTCTCCTACCGCAAGTCCGCCAATTGCAATACCGTCTACATCCATACCTGCGATAGTCTTCATGTGCCCGGCTCTTATATCGTCGAAAGTTCCGCCCTGATTTATCGCAAACAGCATCTGCTGTTTGTTTATCGTTTCGGGCAGAGAGTTGAGCCGCTTCATCTCGTCTATACAGCGCTGAAGCCATCTTGTTGTCCTCTCGGTCGATTTTTTGACATAATCGTAAGGAGAAGGGTTTTCAACGCACTCGTCAAATGCCATTGCTATTGTTGAAGCAAGGTGCGACTGTATACGCATACTTTCTTCGGGCCCCATGAATATCTTTCTTCCGTCAACATGAGAGTTGAAGTACACGCCCTCTTCTTTAATCTTTCTGAGCTTTGCAAGCGAAAACACCTGAAATCCGCCGCTGTCGGTAAGGATAGGTCTGTCCCAGTTCATAAACTTGTGCAGTCCGCCCATCTTATACACAACATCATCACCGGGGCGTACATGAAGATGATAAGTATTGCACAGTTCAACCTGACATTTCAGCTCTTTTAAATCAAGAGATGAAATGCCGCCCTTTATAGCCGCCGATGTGCCTACATTCATAAAAAACGGGGTTTGTATAGTGCCGTGAGGGGTTATAAATTCTCCCCTGCGTGCGTTGCCGTCCGTTTTGATAAGCTTATACATATTTACTGTTCCTTTTTATTCTATATGTTCTTTCGGTACAAGACCTACCTGACCGTTTTGTGCTATTCCGAAGTAATATTCTCCTATTTCGCCGTAAACATAAAATTGCTCGTCCTTTTTTACCGACAAGAAGCAATCTTGATTTATCCAGCCGTGAAGCCTGCCGTCCCACTCACCTGTACAGCGTTTGGGTATCAGACCTTCTGAGCCGTCATAACGATTTTTTACACGATAAAGCTCGCCCTGCTCGCCTAATATTTCAAGGTCGCTGTTATCTACATCGCAGTATTTGTACTCGGCATCGGATATAAAATCCGATTGCACCCGCCTTGACGGAACAAGCGGAAGAAAAACATCGTTAAAGGAATAATCATTGCCGTTCTTTTTTATTATTAACGCATTGAGCTGTCCTGCCCATTTAACTTCACAGCCTCCGTCTATGTCGATTATCCTTTTTTCCATATATATAATAGGAAGATTTGTATTGTTTGCACGGCTGAAATTGAAAGTAGGAAAATGACCTACAACTACATATTTATTAAGCGGATGTGTGCATCTTAAAAACCAGGGTATTGTCTGAATTGTGGTTTCCTCGCTGTTTTTCCAGTCGGTGCGATTTTCTATTCCCGCATGAACAAACAGAAAATCTTCGGTATCTATAGCAAGCGGTAAATCTCTTATAAACTGAAGCTCGTCTGAAAAAGCCTTATTTACCGCTATACGCTTATTGTCAAAATCATCGTCAAAATCCGAAATACCGACAGCTTTTGCCATATCTATGTATGCGTTGTTCGGACGGAATTTAAGTCGGCTGAGAAACTTTTCCTTTGTGTCACGATAAGCCATCCTCTCGCACATGGTATCATTGTTACCCTGTATACATATGCACTTCGGATTTTCACACAGCTTTTTTACAAAACGCAGAGTTTCAATATTCTGCCTGCCTTTTTCAAGAATATCTCCGAGAATAAAAAGATAATCACTGTCTGAACGATAGCCGCACTTGTTTAGCAGCGCTTTAAAATCATCACAATGTGCGTGAATATCGCTGACGCAGATGATACGGTATTGCTCGGGTAATGTGAGTTTTACTGTTCTCATTATTAAGTCCTTTTCCTCGTGCTATACAATGATCATACTGTCTCCGAAGCTGAAGAACCTGTACTTTTCCTTTATTGCCACATCATATGCGTGAAGCGTCTTTTCTCTGCCTAAAAATGCGCTTACAAGCATAATAAGCGTACTTTCCGGCAGATGGAAATTTGTAATCAGTCCGTCAATTGCTTTAAACTCATAGCCGGGATATATAAATATACCAGTGTCATGCGAGCAGGCGCATATTTCACCGTCGGGGCTAAGCGAAGCCGCAGATTCAAGCGTGCGGCAGCTTGTAGTGCCGACAGCGATAACTCTGCCGCCCCTTGCCTTACATTCTTTTATCTTATCGGCGGTCACCTGAGGGATAGAATAATGCTCAACGTGCATCTTGTGGTCAAGAATATTATCTTCTTTAACCGGTCTGAATGTACCGAGTCCGACATGAAGAGTTACAAATGCGGTATCTACACCCTTTTCTTTAAGCTTTGCGAATACATTCTCGGTAAAATGAAGCCCTGCCGTAGGTGCGGCGGCTGAGCCGACCTCGTGAGAATAGATAGTATTATATCTGTCTTTATTTTCGAGTTTCTTTGTGATATACGGCGGCAGAGGCATCTGACCTATCTTATCAAGCACCTCAAATATATTATCGCCGTCATAGGAAAACTCGGCAATTCTGTCGCCGCCATCGGCATAGTCAACTATCTCGGCTGTAAGTATACCGCCAAAATCTACCTTTGTACCGATTTTCAGGCGCTTGCCGGGCTTTACCATAACCTCCCAGCGATCCTTTGATACCTGATGAAGCAGTAAAAACTGAACTGCCGCACCCGTACCCTGCTTTATACCGTAAAGCCTTGCAGGGAATACTTTGGAGTCGTTCATCACAAGCAAATCACCTTTTTTCAGGTAATCGCATATATTATAAAAATGATCGTGTACTATTTCACCGCTTGCACGGTCTATCTTCATAAGCCGTGAGCTGTCACGGGGCTCAAGAGGAGTCTGCGCTATAAGCTCTTCGGGCAGGTCGTAATAAAAGTCGGATTTAAGCATTCAGATACATTCCTTCAATATATTTTCGGGCTTTTGCAGTCCGTTATAAATACATTACTTAATAATACCACATCGGCAGAAAAAAATCAAATGATTTTTTAGCTTTTTGGCATTGACAAACGCATATAATTGTGTTAATATAAAAAAGCAGGTAGAGGTGCGGTCAAAAGATCAGTAACCGCTGTGTTAATCCGCCGACGGATTACAGCGACGAAAGGCTTTTCCGCCGAAGAGCATAAGAGTCGGAGCTTATGTATCTGGTCGTGTGTTTAACAGGCGCACGATTGTCATCGAGCGGTTATGCTACAGGTGGAGAGCTATCAGAACAAATTTTTTCACATCTGCATACAAGGCCGCCTGTAACAAGTTTACAAGCGGCTTTTTTACAGAAAAATATGCTTAAAGCAAAAGAAGGAAGGAAAACATAATGAAAAACTACAATGTTGGTATCATCGGCGCTACGGGTATGGTAGGACAGCGTTTTGCAGTTCTGCTTGAAAATCACCCCTGGTTCAAGGTAAAGGTGCTTGCGGCTTCTCCCCGTTCCGCAGGAAAGACTTATAAAGAGGCTGTAGGCTCAAGATGGCTTATAGAAAAGCCTATGCCCAAGGCAATGGAAGATATAGTTATAATGGACGCAACAGCCGATATCGAAAAAATCGCATCACAGGTCGATTTTGTATTCTGCGCTGTTGATATGAAGAAGGACGAGATAAAGGCACTTGAAGAAGCATACGCAAAGCATGAGTGCCCCGTTATGTCAAACAACTCGGCTCACCGCTTTACAGACGACGTTCCTATGATAATCCCCGAGATAAACGATGAACATATGGCTATCGTTGAGGCTCAGAAAAAGCGTCTCGGCACTAAGAGAGGCTTCATCTCGGTTAAATCAAACTGCTCTATCCAGAGCTATGTTCCCGCACTTAACCCCCTGCGCAAGTTCGGCATTACGAAGGTTCTCGCCTGCACATATCAGGCTATCTCCGGTGCCGGCAAGACGTTTGAGACCTGGCCTGAGATGGTAGATAACCTTATTCCCTACATCGGCGGCGAGGAAGAAAAGAGCGAGCAGGAACCCCTCAAGGTATGGGGCAAGATCGAAGGCGACAAGATAGTAAAGGCTGCTGCTCCCGCTATTACGACTCAGTGCCTCAGAGTTCCCGTTTCAAACGGTCACTTTGCCGCAGTATTCGTAAGCTTCGAGAACAAGCCCTCAAAGGAAGAGATTCTCAAGATATGGAAGGAATACAAGGGCGCTCCGCAGGAGCTTGAGCTTCCCTCTGCACCCAAGCAGTTCCTCAACTACTTTGAAGAAGACAATATGCCCCAGGCTAAGCTGCACAGAAACCTTGAAGGCGGTATGGCAGTATCGATCGGCCGCTTAAGAGAAGATACACAGTATGACTACAAGTTTGTCTGCCTGTCACACAATACGCTGAGAGGCGCAGCAGGCGGCGCAGTTGAAATGGCTGAGCTTTATGCGGCAAAGGGCTATTTTGACTGATAACTGAATACACGGAGGTATTCAATGAGAAACACGATTTTTACAGGCTCGGCAGTTGCTATCGTAACACCGATGAACGAAGACGGAAGTATTAATTACGATATCTTCGGCGAGCTTATTGAAGAGCAGATCGCAGGCGGTACCGACGCTATCGTAGTTTGCGGTACTACAGGCGAATCTGCCGCAATGACCGATGACGAACATAAGGAATGTATACGCTTCTGCGTTGAAAAAACAGCAAAGAGAGTTCCCGTTATAGCAGGTACGGGAAGCAACGATACCGCTTACGCTATCCAGCTTTCAAAAGAAGCGGAGGAGCTCGGCGCAGACGCTCTGCTGCTGGTCACACCCTATTACAACAAGACTTCGCAGAAGGGTTTAGTCGCTCACTTCAGTGCAATAGCCGACAGCGTAAATCTGCCGATAATTCTTTATAATGTTCCCAGCCGCACAGGCGTGAACATTTCAATTGAAACCTACAAGGAGCTTGCTAAGAAGGAAAACATAGTTGCCGTAAAAGAAGCAAGCGGAAATATCAGCGCTGTTGCAAAAATTGCGGCTGAGACCGACTTTGACATCTACTCCGGCAACGATGACCAGATAGTACCTATAATGTCGCTCGGCGGCAAGGGCGTAATATCCGTACTTGCTAACTGTATGCCGAAAGAAACGCACGACATAGCGGCATACTGCCTTAGCGGAGACTATGCAAAAGCGGCAGAGCTTCAGCTTAAGCTGCTGGAGTTTGCAAACAACCTTTTCATTGATGTAAACCCCATTCCCGTAAAGGAAGCAATGAACATAATGGGCAAGAATGTAGGTCAGTGCCGACTTCCTCTTATCAGATCGGAAGATGAAAAGATAGCAAAGCTGTTTGCTTCTATGGAAAAATTAGGACTTACAAAATAAACCTTATGAAAGGATAACAAAATGGTAAACATCGCCATAACAGGCGCTTGCGGAAAAATGGGCAGGGTTATAGCAGACATAATTTCCGCCCGCAGTGATTGCAGAGTATGCGCCGGCGTGGATATTGTCGCTGAGCAATACTCCGACTTTCCCGTTTACAAAAATGTCAATGAGCTTACTTCAAAGCCGGATGTAATAATCGACTTTTCGCACCCTTCAGCTCTTGATTCTTTGCTTGACTACTGCAAGATAAACAATGTTCCTATAGTCGTAGCGACAACAGGCTATACAGACGATCAGATAAAGCAGATAAAAGCCGCCGCCGAGCAGATCCCGGTGTTCTTCACCTTCAATATGTCGCTCGGAATAAACCTTCTTGTTGACCTTGCAAAGCGTGCAACAAAGGTACTCGGAGATCAGTTCGACATTGAGATAGTGGAAAAGCATCACAATCTTAAAAAGGACGCTCCCTCGGGAACTGCCATTATGATAGCGGAGGCAATCAACGAGGAGCTTGACAACAAGATGCACTATGTTTATGACCGCCACAGCGTAAGAAAGCCCCGTGAAAAGACCGAGATAGGTATGCATTCAATAAGAGGCGGTACGATCGTCGGCGAGCACGACATAATATTTGCAGGCCGTGACGAAGTGATAACTCTTTCTCACAGTGCAGGCTCAAAACAGGTGTTCGCTGTAGGCTCAGTCAATGCGGCTGTGTTCTTAAGCGGCTGTGAAAAAGGTCTTTATCAGATGTCGGATCTTCTGTCCGAAGTATAACGGAGGTCAATATGACAGATATTAAAGTATACGAAAACATCTCAATCGTAACATTTTCGGATGTTCCGTCGAGAAAGCGTTTTGTTTCCACTACCCTCTCCGCAGTTGCGGAAAGCGGAATCAATATCGATATGATATCGCAGACGCCGCCTAAGTCGGATATGTTCTCATTCGGATTTACCTTCAGCGATGACGATTTGCCCGAACTGCTGACGGTACTTCCTAAGATTACATCCGTACACGGCATTACTCCCTGTGTAAACAGCGGTAATGTAAAGATTGTCATAAAAAGCAAGGAGATGGAAGATCAGGCAGGATTTGCCGCAAAGGTCTTCATAGCCTGCGAGAATATCTGTGCGGATGTTATGCTGATAACAACAAGCGTTGACGAGATAAGCCTGCTTGTAGGTGACAGCTTTGCACAGTCACTTCCCGAAGAACTGAAAAAAGTTCTTGGTTAATAGCAAATTAAGAATAACATCGGATTTTTCCGATGTTATTTTATTGGATGGTGAAATATGCTAAAACTGGTCAGATTCTTAAAAAACTACAAAGTTAATGTTATACTCGGCCCTGTGTTCAAGCTGACGGAAGCGATATTTGAGCTTATCGTTCCGCTTGTAATGGCACAGATTATAGATGTCGGTATCAATGAAAAAGCCGACAGCAACTATATATGGCAGATGGGCGTTATACTTGTTATACTCGGTGTATGCGGACTCGGCTTTGCGCTTATATGTCAGTATATGGCTTCTGTAGCATCCCAGGGCTTCGGTACGGAGCTAAGGCGTGAGCTGTTCAGCCACATAAATTCCCTGTCGCATAAAGAGGTCGATGAATTCGGCACACCGTCACTTATAACAAGGCTTACATCCGACATTAATCAGCTTCAGGTAGCTGTAGCAATGCTGATAAGGCTTGTTGTAAGAGCGCCGTTCCTTGTTATCGGCTCAACGGTAATGGCGTTTATGATAGATTTCAAGGCGGCTCTTATTTTCGTTGCCGTTATACCGCTTGTAGCGGTAGTAATGTGGCTTGTTACCACAAAGACTATTCCCTTCTTCAAATCGATACAGAAAAAGCTCGATAAGACCTCGCTTATTACCCGTGAGAATCTTGAGGGAGCAAGAGCGGTAAGAGCATTTTCAAAGCAGGAGTACGAACAGGAACGCTTTAGAGAAAATGCCGAAGATATAGAAAAGGCGGCAGTAAGAGCCGGAAAGATATCTGCTCTGTTAAGCCCCGTAAACTCAATCATACTGAATCTGGCGATCGTTGCTATAATAGGTTTTGGCGGATATGCCGTAAACATCGGTGATTTAACACAGGGACAAGTCATTGCGCTTGTAAACTACATGAATCAGATACTGCTTGCTCTTGTAGTTGTTGCAAACCTTGTTGTTATCTTTACAAAATCAGCCGCTTGTGCCGCAAGAGTAAACGAAGTGCTTGAGACAAAGCCCTCTATCACAGACGGTACAAAGGACGGCTCCGAAGCAGACAGCACACAGCCTGCCGTTAAGTTTGATAATGTATCGTTCAGCTATCACGACAACAGCGAATATGCGCTGAAAGATATCTCATTTACAGCCGAAAAAGGACAGACTATAGGTATAATCGGCGGTACGGGCAGCGGTAAATCTACTCTTATAAACCTGATACCAAGATTCTACGACGCAACAGAAGGCACGGTAAGCGTAAACGGCATTGATGTCCGTGAATATCAGCTTGACAAACTGCGCTCGGGTATTGCCGTAGTACCGCAAAAGGCGGTGCTTTTCAGCGGTACGATCCGTGAGAATATGAAGTGGGGCGGCGACGATATCACAGATGAACAGATATGGCGTGCCCTGAAAATCTCGCAGGCGTATGAATTTGTTGAAAAGCTCGAAAACGGTCTTGATTATGAGATACTGCAAGGCGGCAAGAATCTTTCGGGCGGTCAGAAGCAAAGGCTGACTATAGCAAGAGCGATAGCCGCTGACCCTCAGATACTGATACTTGACGACAGCGCAAGCGCCCTTGACTATGCAACCGACTCAAAGCTGAGAACTGCAATTAAGGAAAACTGCTCGGATATGACGGTGTTCATAATTTCGCAAAGAGCGAACACTGTCAAGAGTGCCGATAAGATAATAGTTCTCGATGACGGAAAGGTTGAAGGAATAGGCACTCACAGAGAGCTTCTGCAAAGCTGTGCCGACTACTGTCAGATATGTCTGACTCAGTTCAGTCCGGAAGAACTTGAAAAGGAGATAAACGGCGATGAGTAAGAAAAACAACAGTAAAAGCGTTCTTATAAAGCTGCTCCGATATACAAAGCCATACACATTTTATCTCGTTTTCACTATAATAAGCGCTGTTATAAGCGCAGTAGCGACTCTCTACGCACCTGTGCTTATCGGTAATGCGGTTGACCTTATAGTAGGCGTTGACAATGTTGACTTTGACAAAATGCTGCCTATCATAATACAGCTTGCTATAGTTGTGCTTATAGGCGCAGGCTTTCAATGGTTCATGGGTTACTGCACAAACATCCTCACGCAAAGAACTGTGAGGGATCTTAGGACAGACGCATTCAACAAACTGCAGCGAGTACCGCTTAAATATATCGACTCCACGCCTCACGGCGATATCATAGGCAGAGTTGTAGCGGATATTGATACGGTATCCGACGGACTTTTACAGGGATTCCAGCAGATATTCACGGGTATAGTAACGATACTCGGAACGCTGTGCTTTATGCTATCGATAAATTTAGGCATTTCGCTTGTGGTAATTCTTATCACGCCTGTTTCGCTTATTGTAGCATCTACAATAGCAAGGCTCTGCTCCAAGAAGTTCAAGGAGCAGGCGGCGCTCAGAGGCGAGATAACAGCGCTTGCGGAAGAATATATCGGAAATCAGAAAGTAGTCAAGGCATTTTCAAAAGAGAAATACAGCGAAGACAAGTTCGATGTGCTGAACAAGAAGCTGTACAAGGTCGGCACAAGAGCGCAGTTCTACTCTGCTCTTACAAATCCCTCCACAAGATTTGTAAACGGTCTTGTATATGCAGGCGTGGGAATTTTCGGTGCGCTGAGTGCAATAAGCGGCGGAATATCCGTCGGTCAGCTTTCCTGCTTCTTAACCTACGCAAACCAGTACACAAAGCCTTTCAACGAGATTTCGGGCGTTGTGACAGAGCTTCAATCGGCGTTTGCTTCGGCAAGGCGCATATTTGCTCTTACCGAGAGCGAGGATGAGGTATCCGACGCAGGAAACAAGGTTCTCACCGATGTAAAGGGCGATGTTAAGATAGACCATGTTGACTTCTCCTACACGCCCGAAAGAGAGCTTATAAAAGACCTCTGCCTTGATGTAAAAAGCGGTCAGCAGATAGCCATAGTAGGTCCTACCGGCTGTGGAAAGACGACGATAATAAATCTGCTTATGCGATTCTACGATACAAACAGCGGCTCTATTTCTGTAGACGGAAATGATATCAGAAGCGTCACGAGGGATTCTCTGCGGCTCAGCTACGGTATGGTGCTTCAGGAGACCTGGATATTTGAAGGAACGGTGCGTGAGAACATCGCATACGGAAAGCAGGACGCAACCGACGAGGAGATAATAGCCGCCGCAAAAGCCGCACACTGCGACAGCTTTATTAGGCGAATGAAAAACGGCTATGATACTGTCATCAGCAACAACGACGGAATATCGCAAGGTCAAAAGCAGCTTCTCTGCATTGCGCGTGTAATGCTCGCTATGCCGCCTATGCTTATTCTTGACGAGGCAACAAGCAGTATTGATACCAAGACCGAGATGAAGATACAGAACGCTTTCGCCGCTATGACTAAGGGAAAGACCAGCTTTATAGTAGCGCACAGGCTATCCACTATCAAGAACGCCGACACAATACTTGTTATGGATAAAGGAAAGATCATAGAGATAGGCAACCATGAACAACTGCTTGCCAAAAACGGCTTCTATGCCGAGCTATACAACAGCCAATTCAAAAAATCATAGCGGCGCCGGCTGCGCCGGAGGCAATTCCGCCTTTGGATAAGTAGTGCGTAGCGGAGGTATCGAAACGGCGGGTGGCGAAGCGCCACTGCTTATTCCGCCTTTGGAAAATAAGTGCGTGGCGGAGGATAGTAAAACGGCGGAATTTAACGAATGATTTAATATCATTTTAGATGCACACAATAGTAGCAAAAAGAGCGAGTCCGGCGACTCGCTCTTTTAATGTTTGTTATGTAAACTTATTCAGTTTTGACGGCTATCAATATTCAGACATAT
>JAEDNF010000009.1 GCA_016302655.1 Oscillospiraceae bacterium
TTTTCGGAAGAAACGCTTTGATAAGAAGCTGACTTCGCTTCCCGAGCAGGAGAGTCGGTATAAGCGTTATCTTCTGCAATAGCCTTCTCCGTATTATCGTCGGCTGACGGTGTTGTGTCGGCTTTCATATCGGAAACGGGAACTGCGCCAATGCTCTTTGCGGTTTCTTCGGGCTGTGGCATAAAGCCCTGCACCAAAACATCGTTTTCGGTTTTTTCTTCGGCGTTATCCTGCGGTATCTGTTCGGGTAATATTACCGTGCTGTCGGAATATGCGCTTACAGCGTCCACGCCTTCTGCCGATACGGCATTGCCGAGTATCTGCATAAGCTCTTCGCTGTCAACTGCCGTAAATTCCGCTGTTGCCTGCTGGAGCATACTGCCCTGCATATAGCCTGCAAGCTCTGCTGTTTTAAGAAGCGTCTTAAGCTCTTCATTACTGAAGTCAAGTTCTGCAACTTCAAGGAGCAGTTCTTCTGCGGTAAGACCTTCTTCGGCGGACGGAATGCGTCTTTGTGCGGCATTCATATTGCTGCAGGTCTGATTTCCCGTTACCATTGAACCGAGTGCGTCGGAAAAACCTTGCTCTGTGCTGTTGTCTGAGATTCGGGCGGCATTACCCGTAAAAGCCGTAGCGGCGCTTACGGGCAATACTGCTGTTGCATTCATCATATCTCACCCCCTTTCAAAGTAAGTATGTTGCCGCAAAAATGATTTACTTGCGACAAGTTTTATATATTTAACTCCTTTCGGTAGTTAAATTTTATGAAAATTGCACAGCTTGCTGATTGTATTTTACCATACTTTTAGCATTATGTCAATAAGTTCATGCGTTCTCGCCGCTATTCGACACTCCGTTTGACACAAATTCTTCTATACGCTGTTCTTCTTCTTTCTGTGCGGCGTAGCGATATTCTTCAAGCTGTTTTTCTTCGAGCTTTTCAAGCTTTGATACTTCTTTTGTAGCCTCAACGACCTTTTCAAGCTGTATTTCTATTTCTTCACGCTTTTGCGCCATCTGCGCTTTGATACGGTAGATGTCCTGCTGAAGAGAGGATACATATTTTTTATGGAGCGAAAGCCTCATTGCGGTAGTACCCCCGCTTACAAGGGAGTTCAGCTTGATTATGCTCTGCTCGTATTCGGCGGTCTTTTCGTCAAGCAGGGATTGCTGTTCGGCAAGCTCCGCTCTCAGTCTGCCGAGTACGGATTTTTCACCGCTCAGTACCTGGTCGTTATATCTTTTGAGCGACTGCAAAGTAAAGTTAAATTTCTTCATACGGCTTTGTTATTACGAAACGGCGGCTTTGAGCAGCTTTATCGTATCCTCCATAGAGAAGTGCTCATATCTTCCCTGCATAAGAAAGTCGTTTATCTTGTCAATTTTCTTTATTGCTTCGTCAAGTGCCGGATTTGTACCCTTTTTATATGCTCCTATCGAGATAAGGTCGGCGTTGTTATTGTACAGCGAAAGCAGATTTCTCAGCTTTCCTGCCGCCTTTTTATGTTCCTCGTCGGCTATCGATGACATCAGACGGGATATGCTCGGCAGAATATCAATAGCAGGGTAGTGGTTCTGCGCCGCTATCTTTCGGCTGAGTACGATATGACCGTCTATGATACCTCTTACGGTATCGGAAATAGGCTCGTTTGTATCGTCGCCTTCCACAAGTACGGCGTATATGCCGGTTATACTGCCTTTTTCAAAGCAGCCTGCCCTTTCGAGCAGTTTAGGCATTGCGGCATATATAGACGGCGTATAGCCTCTTGCAACGGGCGGCTCGCCGGTCGCAAGTCCTATCTCACGCTGTGCCATCGCAAAACGGGTCAGATTATCCATCATAAGCAGGACATCCATCCCCTGCGAGCAGAAATACTCAGCTATGGCGGTTGCCGTCATCGGACACTTGTTTCTCATCATTGCAGGCTGGTCGGAGGTTGCTACTACCACTACCGACCTTGCCATACCCTCTTCTCTGAGGTCGTTTTCTATAAACTCTCTTACCTCTCTGCCACGCTCTCCCACAAGAGCGATAACATTGATGTCGGCTTTTACCTTTCTCGCTATCATACCCATCAGCGTGGACTTTCCTACGCCCGAGCCTGCGAATATTCCCATTCTCTGACCTTTACCCATAGTCAGCAGACCGTCTATGGCTTTTACGCCGAGCTCAATAGGCTCATTGATTTTCGGTCTTGTAAGTGGGTTTACGGGAACGCCTGCTATCGGCACGCTTGATGTGTACTCTACGCTGTCGCCGCCGTCCAGCGGCTCGCCCAGAGCGTCGATAATTCTTCCCACCAGTTTATCGCTGACTCTGACATTCAGCTTGTCGCCGGTGTTGTCAACAATGCTTCCCGGGCCTATGCCCTCGATATCCGTGTACGGCATCAGAAGCACTTTATGCTCGTTGAAGCCTACGACCTCTGCGGGTATACTGCGCTTCATATCCTTTGTGTAGATACGGCATACATCGCCGATACTGCATAAAGGGCCGCTTGCCTCAATGGTCATTCCCACTATCTTTTCAATTTTACCCAGATACCTGTATGTATCTGCCGCTCTGAGTTCTGTCAGAAATCCGCTCAGATCCATCTATTCCGAGATCCTTTCAAACAGTGGTTTATTCACTTTCCGCATCCTTTGCGCCGGTATCGGTTTCTTCCTGCTGTTGTGCTTTTTTCCTTGAGGACGCTCTGCGGTACTTTCCTCTTCCCAGCTCCTCTATCATCTTGAGCTGAGTCTGTATTCCTGCGTCGGTTATTTCGCTTCCGTTATCTATTATGACCGTTCCCGAGGGAGCGTCTTTAAGCACCTCTACCTCAACGGTCTTAACATTTGTAAACAGCTTTTTGAAATAATCTGCGTCAGCCGCCATCTCTTCGCTGACATCCGTCTTTGAAAGCGTCAGCTTGACATATTCGCTGTTTCTGAACGCTTTGCCGGCTTCTTTTACAGTCTTCTTTATAAGTGCCTTATCCTTCTGACCCAGAGAGTTCAGCGTAATTTTGTTTACTATCTCCATAACGGTGTCGAATATCTCGACCTCGTAGCTGTCAAAAAGCTCCTGCTTTTCGCTGTTTATCTGCTCGCTTACCTTTTTAAGCTCTGCAAGCATTTCACGGCATTTGTCAAGTCCTGCCGCATAGCCGTCCTCGTGGCCTTTTGCAAAGCCGTCGTTGCGGCTTTTTTCAAATATCGCCTGTGCCTGCGCCTTTGCCTGAAGGGCATATTCTTCCGCCTGCTTTTCGGTTTCGGAGAGAATCTGCTGTGCACGCTGTTTTGCCGTTTCAAGAGCCTTTTCGCCCTCCTCACGATAAAACTGCTTTATTCTTTCGATCTCTTCATCGGATACCCGGCGATTTGGCGTATCGCTGCCTGCCGCCTTTGGTGCGGCGCTGTCGGAAGGCTGTTCCGGCTCGGTCGGTTCGCTTTGAATCACGGCAGGTTTTATATTTATTGAATTGTCGATAACGACAGAGTCATGGGCGGACTGCGGTTGATAATAATATCCTCTGCCCGCTTTAAAAACGCCTGCCAAAATATATTCCTCGCTTTCGTGTTATGCGATGATCTCGTCTTCCTTATTGCCCTTGGAGATGATGAGCGTACCCTCGTCCTCAAGTCTGCGTATGATGGATACGATTCTCTGCTGAGCCTCTTCAACATCACGCATACGGACATTGTGGAGATATTCGACATCCGTCTGTACGCTTTCACGCATACGGGTGGACATATTGGCATAAATGCACTCCGCAACCTCAGGCGTTGAGCCTTTGATAGCGATTGCGAGATCCTTTGCGTCGACCTCAGGCACAAATGCCTGTATAGACATATTGTCCAGAGAAACGATATCCTCGAAGACGAACATCTTTGAGCGTATGTCGTCCGCAAGCTTCGGGTCTCTTAAGGTCAGCTCGTCGAATATGTACTTCTCGGTTGCTCTGTCAACATTGTTCATGACTTCCGCAACATAGTCTATACCGCCCACCTCTGTGCTGTCGGCGGTTACAAGGTTGTCAAACTTCTTTTCGAGAGTCTGCTCAATGGATTTTATTACATCGGGCGATGCTCTGTCCATCTTTGCCATTCGTTCAACAACATCTATCCTTGTCTTTTTGGGCAGTTCGCTGAGTATGGCCGAAGCCTGCTCGCTCCTTGCGTAAGAAAGGATAAGCGCTATTGTCTGCGGATGCTCGTTTTGCACCATAGCAAGCAGGTTCTTGTAGTCTGCCTTGCGGACAAACGCAAACGCCTTAGTCTGAAACTGCTTGGTTATCTTGTCGAACAGCGCCTGTGCCGCCTGCGGTCCGAAGGCTTTTTCCAGCACATCACGGGCGTATTCCACACCGCCCTCGGATATTACCTTCTGCGTGAGGCAAAGTTCGTAAAATTCATTCAATACGCTGTCTATCACTTCCATAGGATAATAGTTCATCCTTGCGATCTCCAGCGTGATCTGCTCGACCTCTTCATCGGAGAAGTGCTTGAATACTTCGGAAGCATTTTCCGTGCCTATCGAGCTTATAATAATTGCCGCTTTCTGGGCGTTTGTAAGAGCCTCCATCTGATACCCTTCCTTTTATTGCATCACTCGCCGTTTTTCATCATAGAGCGTATGAGCTGTGCGACCACATCCGGATTTGTATGGGAGAATTCCTTGATCTCTTTTTTGAGGACAGCACTCTTTGAAGCGTCGTCATATTCGTCAAGATGCTGAATGTTGAATTCTTCCGCCGGCTGTGGCTGCGGCTCAAAGCTGAGTGCGGCGGATTCCTGTGCCGCCTGTGCCGCCTGTGCCGCTGCGGCTTTTGCCTTAGCTCTTGCACGCTTTTTCTTCTTTGCGTTGCCGGTGAGTATCGCCACTATAAGCAGAGCCAGAACAACAAGTCCGAGCAGTATGATAATGTATACCGTCCAGTCTACATTTCCGCCTCTTATAATGTTGTTTCCGCCGCTTGATGAGTTGCCGCCGTTTATTACAAACGGATAGTTTGCAACGGTAACATTTGCGATGTCTGTGCCTATTGCAAAGGCTA
Source organism: Oscillospiraceae bacterium (assembly GCA_016302655.1). GTDB lineage: Bacteria > Bacillota > Clostridia > Oscillospirales > Ruminococcaceae > Ruminiclostridium_E. The sequence goes on from JAEDNF010000009.1 coordinate 5,040, forward strand.
TGACCTCACGCAGCTGTTCCTTGTCGGCTTCAAGCATATTTATCTGGTCTACCGTTATTGCCGCCGTTATCTTGTCTACCGAGTAGCCGTTCTTTTCAAGCTGTCTTATCTCGGTATTTACAAGGCGGTTTACCGTTATGCTGTTCTGATAGTAATACTCGTTATCTCCGTCACCTTCGATGGTGGGATAATTCGGTGAGATGTCGCTGTTTGACGTTGTTCCGACAACACCCGACAGCGAGCCGATACCGCCCCAGCCCTCGTTCTTGGTGGAGCTTTGTATCATACCGCCCGATGTACCGTCTTCGGCTATCGACGGCGTGTATATGGTGTATTCCGACTTTGAATTGTCGTAGTTCAGCTTGATATTGACATTTATGGTGTAGTCCTTGTACAGCTTTCTGAGCGTTTCGTCAAGCTGGCTCTTGAGCAGATTCTGCATCTGTTCCTGGAAGTTTAATCGTGACTGATACAGCACATCTTCCTCAACGACAGAGTTCTGACCGTCGAGCAGTTTTCCGTCGGTATCTGCTATTGATATGTATTCACGCTCAAGACCGGGAAGAGAGTTTAGAACAAGGGCATAAATACCTTCTACCTGCTCTGCGCTTAATGTCGCGCCGTTCCTCAGAACCAGCTTTACGCTGACTCTCGGTTCTTCATCGTTTGTCGAGATAACATAATTGCTGTTCTCCGGCATAGTGATTATAACATAAGAGTTCTTGACCGCACTTATGGTGTTGAGGGCTTTCATTAGGTGCGTCTGGAGCTGCTGTATCTGCAGTACCTTCTTTTCGGTATCGGTAGACCATATACCGATTCCGTTGTTCCATACATCAAAGTTGAATGTTGACTTGGGATAACCCTGTATACTCAGCTGCATCCTTATGTTGTCGGACTGATCGCTCGGCACGGAGATACTTCCGTCTGTGCCGATCTTTACATCGGTTACTCCCAGGTCGTTTATTGCAGAGGCTATCTGTGAGCATTCTTCACTGTCAAGCCCTGTATATATTGCCGTATAGCCCTTCTGATTGAGAATAATCGTAAGCACTATCGCTCCGACCGCTACTACGGCTAAGGCAGTTATTATGAATATCCGCAGATTCTTGGCGAGCGAGTTCCATTTGCTCTTGAACCCGTCCCAGAATGCGGAGAGCTTGTCCTTCATCTATATATGTATCCTTCCATGACTGCAAAATTATACGGTCATACGCATTATCTCGTTATATGCGTCAACAGCCTTGTTCTTGACCGTTACGAGCAGATCGACAGCCGTTGCCGCTTTTTCGAGGTTGACCTGTATCTGTGCAAGGTCGTCAACATCGCCCAGCATAAGATCGATAGCGTCCTGTTGTACCTGTGCGTCGGTTTCCTTGACATTGTTTACCAGCGACTCAAATATATCGAGAAAGGTAGCCTCGCCCTCTGCTTTTTCTTCAGCCTGCTTTTTACTGCCTGCCGTTTCGAGAGGAGTTATGTTGCTTGTCAGCGGTACTATAAACATTTATATCATTTCCTTTCGGTGCTTATCAGCTGTTTCCTATACTGAGCGCCGTCTGCGCCATTGACTTTACCGCATTAAGTACGGCAAGATTCGCTTCATACGAGCGAGTAGCCGCAAGTGCGTCCATCTCTTCTTCTGCGACATCGACATTCGGCAGATAATAATAACCGTTTTCGTCTGCGTCGGGATGAGTGGGATCGTAGACGGGGGTAAGCGGCGTTTCGTCCTCAACTATCCGGGTAACAAGCACGCCCTTGTTTTTAGCGGCTGATACCGAGCCTGCCGGCACACCGCCTGCTATCAGCTCTTTTCTTTTTGCTATCGTCTCCTCAAGCACGGAATTGAATCCTTTGTTTTCTCCGAAAACGACTACCTGCCGTCTGTACGGCGTGCCGTCCTCGGTTCTGGTGGTTTTTGCATTCGCAACATTCTGTGCAATCACATCAAGGCGCAGTCTTTCGGCAGCCATACCCGATGCAGCTATATTAAGCGAGCTTAAAAAAGCCATGCAAAAAACTCCTTTCTTTAACGATTAAGTGCGTAGAAATCCGTTTCCCTGTCCATATCCGTATGTCAGTAAGCTATAAAGCTTAAATCATGTTGTTTTCATTGCCGAGCGAAGTCTTGTAAATTCGCCGTTCATCTGATTTTTCAGCGCCTGATACTGAAGCTGAACTTTGGCAAGCTCGTTTGACTGAGAGTCAACATCGACATTGTTGCCGTCGGGCTGTGTGTTGGTATCGTCATCAACATATACCTTTGTAACAAGCTCGACCTGCTTTGAGCCGCTTGCCGCTTTTCCGCCGATAACGCTCGAGTTTTCGAGCCTGTCTTTCAGTACGGCGTAAAAATCAAGATATTTGCAATTATATCCCGGAGTGTTCTGGTTTGCTATGTTCTGGGATATGATCTGCTGCTTTTGCCACAGTACCGACAGTCCCTGTTCGGTAATGCGGAATGCATTTGTGTTGAAAAGTGCCATTATGCCCTCCTTTTCAGAGTAACTTTTCCGTTTTTTCGGTTTTTACTTATTCCCTTATATTGTATATTTAGTGTAACGGTGTTACAATATGTAGAAAGAAGATAAAAACAATACTAAATTTGTTCACATTTTGGTATTATTTTAACAATCAAAAAGCTACAGGAGCTAGTTACTCAATAATATATTATACTACACTTTATGCGGTTTTGCAAGTTTTAACGGCAAATTTTCTTGATTTTAACTTTTATTCGATATTATACCGCAAAATCGGCTGTTACCACTTCCTGTCGAAAGTAGGAAGCTCGGTATATATCCTGCGTCTGACCGGTTTTCTAAAAGTTCTCGGAGCGCTCGGTTTTACTGCTATGAGCTTCTTTTGCTCGGCTAAGCGAAGCTGTTTTTTCTGTGCTATCCTGCAACACTTTAGTATAAACCCCTGCCTTGCAAAGCAGGAAGGCAGGCGCACCGAGCTTACGGCGGTGTATCCGTTTGAATTCAGCCACCAGTTGTCAAATTCGGGCTTGCCCCGTTTTATATGATATCCCAGCCATTCGCTGTCGCCTTCGTAGTATCTGATATCGCCGTGAAAAGTGATTTTGCCGTTTTTCAGCTCGGCTTTCATATTTTCAAGCGGGATCACCCACAGCTTGCGCTGTGTTTTGCTGATATCGCTGTGAATTTTTCCCGAATATCTGCTGAGTATCAGAGAGCTACCCTGTATCTCGAAATATGTGCTTCGTGTTATTCTTCTTGCCGCCGTTTCGGTTATCGCATAAGCGGCAAAGCTTATGAGCATCCAGAGCGCAACGCATCCGCCTGCTATGCAAAGCCTTATTGCAACAAAGCCCGCCTGCGGCCACAGGCGGGTCTGCAGTATCAGCGACATAAAGCTGAGCAGTACCGGCACGGCAAATATAGCACCCAGAACAACGCTCGCCTTTTTGCAGGCTTCACGATGCTTTGAAGTATTTGCATGAAAAAAATTCTGCATTGCCGTGACCTCCGGGAGAATATGACATATTTCTGCTTATACTAATTATATTATAGGCGCAATATAAAAGTCAACGAAGTTTTCTTAATTAATTTGTATAAAAACGACCACCGCTTTTTAAACAATTCGCAGAATTTTTAAAAGTTAACGAAAAATCTCCCGATTTGTCTTGATTTATTGTTTAATTTATTGTATACTTAATGATAACTGATAATATCGGCTTATCGGGCGTACTTTTTCCGTCTGTTTTGCCGTCGGAAAAGGAGGTTATGCTATTGAGCTATAAAAAAGAAGAATTTGCTTCTTTTGAGATAACCTCGCTTGACGGACAAAGGCTGTATTATACCGACAGCAATTTTGACTTTCCTCTTATGTACGACTCGGACGACAATGTGATAGACAATATGCTGATGATAAAAGGAAAGCGGCTCCCCGAGCTAAGCTGCAGCGATTATGTCTATGTAGTTGCGACTATGAGAGGCGGAGACAGGTACAGGTACAAAACGGCGATTTCCGTTTCGACCGAATTTCAGATCAATGTCATACTTCGTCCCGACAAAGCTGAACTGCTTGAAGAACGGAGACGGTATTTCAAGATAAAGACAAATGAACGGGCATTTATCACGCTGAGGACGCAGGAGGACGACGAAAAGCCGACTCCGCTTGACCCTCCGGCAGAGATATGTATCCGTGATATAAATGTCGGCGGAGTATTCTTCGTCTGTGCAGATAACAGACGGAGCTTTGCAAAGGGCGACAAGCTGATGATGGTCCTGAACCTTTCGGGGACTCGGATGGAGCTGGGCGCCGAAGTGCTCAGAGAGCAGAAAACAGCAGATAACGAGGAGACGCAGGTCGGTTATGGATGCCGCTTTACAGGCGTTTCCCGTTCACAGGAAGAAACAATATCCAGATATATTTACAAGCTGCAATTTGAGATGTTGCAGAAGTCACGGGAAAAGCGTGATAATTTTTGAGGGTTCCGGAGGATAACAGATGCAATCATTAAAGATCAAAACGGTTTTACGCATACTGACTACGGCGTTTGCGGTTGTACCGATGCTGATAGTCGGAATTATCGGCTATTTTGCCACGACCGGCTTTGCGGCGGATTCGGTAGGTCAGCTTGCGAGAGCAGTAGGCACGGCACAGCAGGAAACGATCAACCAGTACCTGAACGGTTACATATCGGATGTGGTATATCTTTCGCTTGATCCTTCGGTGCTTAACGGCAGAAATGTTGACGCCAATAAAGTAGGCACATATGCCGACAGCGTGATCAAAAGAAAGCTTAAGCTTGAAGAGTCGATACCGGTATATAACGATGATATCGACGACAGCATACTCAACATAGTTATTACCGACACCAAGGGTGAGATACTGTACGAGTATGAAGAAGTCAGCGGTACGGGCATGAACTTCTTCGGCTTCAGCGAGCTTGAAAACATAACCGCCAACACCGTTGTCGTATCGAGTATTTATTGCGGCGATACAGGAACGGGCGAGGACGGATATGACGGAAAATATCCGGTGTTCTTTGTAGCAAAGGGTATTCCCGACTTAGCTTCCGACTCGGGCGAAGCTATCGGTGTTATGATAGAAGTTATCGATACCGCACAGATAAGTGCAATACTTAAGAATACAAAGTACGGTACCGACAACAGCGGTTATCTTGCAGTAACAGACGGTAAGGGATGCGTTCTGAACTATGAGGGCGCAGACTACAAGAAGATATCCGAGATAACAGATCAGGGCATGAAGGATGAAGTGCTTCTTTCAAACAAGAAGTCAGCACAGAAAGATCAGCATGTTGATTACAATACCGGCTCAAAGATAGGCTGCTATGACTATTTCACCGGCTCTACATCTCAGAGCTGGAAGTGGGTATGCATTTATCCCGCAAGCGTTGCAGGCTCACAGATAATGATGCCCGTTTTGATCGCTCTCGGCGTTATGCTGGTAATCGGCGCTGTGTGCGTACTTTTAGGTATGCTTATCACAAAGTCGATAATCGAACCTATGAACACGATGGTATCCGTTGCCCGTGAGATACAGGGCGGCGAACTTGAGAAGCGTCTTGAACTTAAGACCAAGAACGAATTCAAGGAAATATCGGAGCTGTTCAACAGTATGCTTGACGATGTAAGTATGTCGGAAGAGCTTCACAGAACGATATCCGACATTTCGGACAATATGCTGTTCGAGTGGGATTTCCACAAAGAGATCATGTATGTATCCGACAACTTCAAGGAAAGATTTGATATCGATCCGTCTGAGGCACAGCTTGCCAACGGTAAGTTCCTTGATAAGCTGATGAGCGAAGAATATGCAGAAAGCTACAAGCGTGACATAAGCACCCTGCTCAAGAACAGAACAGGTCACAGCGGCGAATATCAGATGGTTACAAAGAACGGCACAATGGTATGGTTTGCTGTCCGTGCGCTCTGCATCACCGACCGTCTGGGCGAACCTCTGAGAGTTATAGGCGTCGTAACGGATATAGACAGCGAGAAGAAGCTTGAGCTTCAGCTTTCTGAGAGAGCAAGCTACGACTTCCTGTCACAGCTTTATAACAGAAGCACATTTGAGCGTGAGCTCAAGAGCGAGATCGAAAGAAGCGCAAATGCAAATGTCGCCGTACTGTTTATAGATGTTGATGACTTCAAGTTCATCAACGACCGCTTCGGTCACTCCGTAGGCGACGAGGTTATCAAGTATGTTTCCGGCTGTATCAAGCAGCGTGTAAAGGGAAGCGGATTTGCAGGCCGTTTCGGCGGTGATGAGTTCGTTCTGTGCATAACCGATCCCGATCAGATAAAAGAGATCGAGAGTCTCTCGCTTGACCTTATCGATGAGCTTTACGAGGGTTATCACTCCGAGCTTGCCAATGTTTCTATCAATGTCAAGGCAAGTATAGGTATTGCGTTCTATCCCGAACACGGCGAAGACAGCGCAAAGGTAGTAGCCGCCGCAGACGAGGCTATGTACTTCGTTAAGAAGAACGGTAAGGCTAACTATCACATTTATCAGCCCGAAGATTCACAGATGGAGGATCTTCAGCACACGCTTTAAATATTCATCATACCCGCTGTTAAGCGGGTATGCTTGTTAATCTGTTCGTTACTGAACAATGCAGAATAATAAATTTTAAGAAGGGAAAGGCTTATGGCAGTTGTTATAGCTATAACAAATCAGAAGGGCGGCGTAGGAAAGACTACAACCTGCTCGGCGTTCTGCGGCGGTCTTACCGAAAGCGGCAAAAGAGTGCTTGCGGTTGACCTCGATCCGCAGGGCAATCTCAGTTTCAGTCTTGGTGCCGACGCCGAAGACGGCTACACGATGTACGATGTTTTTAAAGGCAACTGTACCGTGAAAGAGGCTATACAGTGTACCGACAACTGTGATGTCATACCTGCCAACATTCTGCTGTCCGGCTGTGAGCTTGAACTGACGGGAGTAGGAAGAGAGTATATTCTCCGTGAGGCGCTGTCCTCTGTCGTTGATGATTATGATTACATAATGATAGATACGCCGCCGGCGCTCTCTATTCTTACGATAAACGCCTATACAGCGGCAGATATGCTGATAATCCCGATGATAGCCGAGATACTTAGTCTTCAGGGTATCGCACAGCTTAAAGAAACGATATTTGCGGTAAAGAAATACTACAACAAGAATCTTGAGATAACCGGCATACTGCTCAATAAATACAACCCACGCCTTGTACTTACAAAGGAAGTGGAAGAGCTTGCAGGGATGATAGCCGAACAGCTCGGAACAAAGATACTGACTACACATATCAGTACCAATGTATCCCTTGCCGAAGCTCCTGCACACGGCGTGTGCATAATGGAATATGCTCCCCGTTCAAAAGCAACTGCGGAATACAGAGCGCTGATACATGAGGTAACAGGCGTTCCGATGAAAAAGACTCCGGTAAGAGAAACAAGAAGACCTGCAAGGCGCACAGCAAAGAAGTGATAGAGAAAGGAGCAAGTGCAGATGGCAGAGGAGTATAAATCAAGCAAAACAAGACAGGTAATGAATCTTATAAATGCCGGTCCGTCGGGAGCAAACCCATTTCTCCCTGCAGACGCCGCCGATAAAGAATCAAGGACGGGAAAGCGTGACGAGGGCGATCCTGTTGAAAGCAAACTGCGTGATTATACAGAATCCAAAAGAGGCTACTCATCAAGATCGTCTGCAAAAGTTAAGCACAACCCTATGCTCAATCTCCCCGAAGAAGACGAACCTGTCGAAGAGCCGCAGGTAAAACGCTCCTCGCTTCGTACCGAGCAGGTAACTATCGATGTCAACCGTGTAATAATTGATGAAATACTTGACGATGCACTCCGCCGTTTCAACACCTGCCATTGCGAAAAGTGCAGAAATATCATCACCGAAAAGGTGCTCGAACAGGTTCCCGTGAAAATTGTCACGGTATCTCCCGATGAAGAAAAATCCGTTGTTGACAGCTATTGCAGCTATGCAAGAAAGGATATCTATTCCTCTATAGTAAAAACGGTGCTTGCTAACAAAAGGCGCCCGTTCCACGGGGATTGATAACACAGATTACGCTGTAATGCAATGCGTTAACCGTACAAGGTTTACAAACTATACAAGCATCGATTCTGCCGCCTAAGATTACAGGCGGCTGTTATTTTTATAGCGCATAAAAATTAGTCGTTGTTTTAGCTTTTGATATTGATTTTTCTGCTTCAAACTGGTAAAATATCAGTATAGCGACTGATTAAGACAAAAGAGGAACATTAATGGAAAGAAGAACTGTTTTATTCAATGATAACTGGAAGTTTGCGCTGACAGCGCCCGACAGCGATGAAAGCGCACTTATCGGTATACATTGGTATGATGTTGAGATACCTCACGACTGGCTGATAGGCGATACGGCTAATCTTTACAAATCGGGCTGCGGCTGGTACGAGAAGCATCTTATTATAGACGATAAAGGCGCAGACGATTGTTATATACTGATTTTTGACGGTGTATATATGGATACCACCGTTTATGTAAACGGAAAACAGGTCGGAGAATGGAAATACGGCTATACCACCTTCAGCTTTGACATTACGGACTTTCTTGAAAACGGCGATAACCGCATACTTGTAAGAGTAAATCACAAAGCGCCCAACACCAGATGGTACAGCGGCGCAGGAATTTACCGCAATGTGTGGCTCAGAAAGACATCACGCATCCATATTGCACAGGACGGGATATACATATCCGCAAAATGCAATGACAGCGACCGCAGAGAAAGCGGCAAGTGGAAGGTAACGGTATGTACGGAGTTTTCAGCCGCAATATGCGGAACGCTGAGCTACAGCATATTATCTCCGTCGGGCAGCGAGGTGTACACCTGCGAGCGCAGAGTCTGCGGCAAGTCGGACAAGCTCGTTTATTACATCGACCATCCTAAGCTGTGGGATACTATAGATCCGCATCTTTATACCCTCAGCGTAACGCTGAAAGACGAAGAGGGCAATGTACTTGACAGCGAAAAGACTTCTTTCGGCTTCAGGAGCGTTAAGTTTGACAGCAAGGAAGGGCTTATGCTCAACGGCATTCATACAAAGCTGAACGGCGTATGCCTGCATCACGATCTCGGTGCGCTCGGTGCGGCGGTAAGTTATGACGCTACCTACCGACAGCTGAGCAAAATGAAAGAGATGGGCGTTAATGCTGTCCGTACAAGTCACAATCCTCCCTCAAAGGAATTTATGAATATATGCGACGAGCTGGGACTGCTTGTTGACAGCGAAATATTCGATATGTGGGAGCTTGCAAAGAACGAAAACGACTATCACCGCTTCTTCGGAGAATGGTACAAGAAGGATGTTGCGGCGTGGATAAGGCGTGACCGCAATCACCCTTCGGTAATTATGTGGAGTATCGGCAACGAGATATACGACACGCATAAAAGCGAAAGAGGTCTTGAGGTCGCAAAAATGCTGCGTGAAGAGGTCGAGAAGAACGATCCTATGCGAAACGCAGTACCCACCATCGCTTCAAACTATATGCAGTGGGAAAACGCTCAGAATGTAGCGGATTATCTTAAGATAGCAGGCTACAATTACGCCGAGAGACTTTATAAAGAACATCACGAAAAGCATCCCGACTGGGTGATATACGGAAGCGAGACAGCGTCTACCGTTCGCTCAAGGGGAATATACCATTTCCCGTTTGATACTTCTCTGCTTGTTCATGATGATATGCAATGCTCCGATCTCGGAAACAGCGTTGTAAACTGGGGAGCGACTCCGTTCAAATCGTATGAAATGGACGCACAGGCGGAGTTTTCAATGGGTCAGTTTGTATGGACGGGAACCGACTATATCGGCGAGCCGACTCCGTACAGCACCAAGAACTCCTATTTCGGTATAGTAGATACCGCAGGCTTTGAGAAGGATTCATTCTGGTTTTATAAGTCGGTGTGGGACGCTTCCTGCGACAAGCCGTTCATTCATATCTCTCCGTACTGGGATTTCAACGAGGGACAGATGATAGATATAATAGTATATTCAAATCTGCCTGTGCTGAAACTGAGATACTGCGGCAAGGTCTATGACCATGAAAAGCTGGACAGCGAAAACGGTGGTGCATTGTACGCCCATTGGAAAATACCGTACCACAGCAACCAGCCGGTAGCGGTACGGGGCTATCGCAGTGAGAAAGACGGCTTTGACGATTATGCAAAGGAAGAAGTGCTGTTTACATCAATGGATCCGTATCGGATTCGTATGATAAGCGACAGACATACAATAGACGCAGACGGAAGATCGCTTGCGTTCGTTACCGTGACCGTGCTTGACCGTATGGGACAGCCGGTGCCAAATGCTGTTAACCGTATCAAGTTTACGGTAAATGGTGCAGGCCGTCTTGTAGGCCTCGATAACGGCGACAGCACAGACTATGACAGCTATAAGGGCGACCACAGAAAGCTCTTCTCCGGCAAGCTCGTCGCTATTATATGCTCGACCTTTGATGAGGGAGATATAACTATTACCGCCCAGAGCGAGGGGCTGAAATCCGAGACGATAACGCTTAAGGCTGTCGGTACGGGTACGGCTCACGAGGGCGTCAGCGTCGTTACCGAGAACGCTTTCCCTGCCGTAACAACTCCTTACACAAAGGAGATACCCGTGCGCAAGATAGAGCTTTCGGACAGCGGCAGCAGACAGCTCAGTAAAGACTGTGATACGGCTCAGATATCGGTAAAGATACTTCCTGAAAATGCAGATTTCAAGGATATCGAATTTAAGTGCTGTGCGGATAACGGAGTGGAAATAAGCTACGCAAAGGTGATAAGCTTTGACGGAAAGACAGCCGTTGTCAAAGCATACGGCGACGGAGATTTCAGGCTGAGAGCATTCTGTAAAAACGGAACCGATCTGCCCAAGGTCATATCCGAGCTTGAGTATACCGTTTCGGGACTCGGCAAAGCGCAGAAAGACCCGTATATCTTCACAGCCGCCTGCCTTCTTGATTTCTCAAATGTTCCCGTTACAAATATCGACAGGGGCTCGCTCGGCGGCTTCAGCGGCAGAACGGTGGCAGGATATAAGTCGCTTGACTTCGGCGGCGGAACAAGAAGCGTTACTATCAGCGTAGGAAACGGCGGAGGCGGAGAGGATATCCCTGTTGAAATGTATCTCGGCGACGCAGATAACGGCGGAGAATATATCGGCACATTCGCAATTAAGCATAACGGAGGCTGGGACAGAGCGTATCCGCAGACCTTCGAGCTGCCCCGCCTTATCAAAGGAATACAGGATATCAGCTTTGTTATCAGCAATCATTGCATTTTCGGCGGATTTGAGTTTGAACGCTTTGACCGTGCTTATGCCGATAACAGCGCCGCAGATAACGATAATCTGTACGGTGATGATTATATGGTGAGCGGCAGTCGGGTTGAAGATATCGGAAACAATGTTGTAATCGAGTTCGGCGGTCTTGACTTTGCAGACGGTACGGACGCTGTAACGGTTATCGGTTCAACTCCGCTTGACAACTGCACGATACAGCTGAGAGTCACCGACAGCAACGGAGCTCAGACTACACGGCTGCTTGAGTTCCCCCATTCAGAAGGCTATATGCCTGTCAGATTTGAAATTGATGAGATATCCGGCGTAAACGATATTGCGTTTGTTTTCCTGCCGGGTGCTAAGTTCAACTTTGACAGCTTTAGATTTGAAAAGAAGAATCGGTAAAATGCTTAAAATTTTCGCCGGATTTTTCGGTGAAATTAAATCGGCATTTTACCACTCGGAGAAAGGAAATAATATGAAGAAAGCATTGAGAAGCTTCATTGCGGCAGGTGTAGCCGCAATTGCGGTATCGGCTGTTTCATTAACGGCATACGCCGCACCCTCTGCGTACAGTTCGGTCGATAAAGGGTACATAACATCGGTCAAAAATCAGGGAAGCTGGGGCGTTTGCTGGGCGTTTGCCG
>JAEDNF010000191.1 GCA_016302655.1 Oscillospiraceae bacterium
CACTTCCGTCAGCATTCCAGGTGTAGTTTTCGCCGCTGTTTGTAAAGGTTTCTTCTCCCTTTACATTCTTTATATCCGAAAGCGTAGTCTCATCCTCAAGCTGACTGTTTTTAGAGCCGTTTTTCAGCCGGTTGCTGACAATTACCTTTTTTGTACTGCCGTCTGCGTTTGCTATAATGTAGACGGTTTCCTCCTTTCCGTCGCTGTCGGAGCTTGATTTTTCCGATATGTATGACTCTGTAGTACTGTCTGATACGGAAGATTCCATATCACTCTGGCTTTGCACCGCAAAGGCGATAAGTCCCGATGATGTGCCTATCATTGCCGCCGCAAGCACTATTGAAACAATTTTTATTATCTTCTTTCTTATCTCTTTCATGACTGTGTTCCTTTCTCATTTATACTTGTTTGCTTATTATCTTTTTTAATTTTAAAGCCGAGGCTGGTATGGATAATTACCTTATCAAACAGCTTCAGCATAGCCGGAAGCAGTAAAATTACCGATACCATACTGATGATAGCACCCCTTGCCATTAGCGCGCAAAGCGAGCTTATCATATCTACATTTGAATAAAGACCTACGCCGAAGGTTGCGGCAAAAAAGCCGAGCGCGCTGACTATTATCGAAGGAATAGAGGACGAAAGCGCTATGTATACCGCTTCATTCTTATCGTTGCCCTTGCAGCGCTCCTTCTTGTATCTCGTGGTCATAAGTATCGCATAGTCAACCGTTGCGCCGAGCTGAATCGTGCTTATACATATCGGCGCGATAAACGCGAGCTGAGTGCCTGTGTAGAACGGTATGCCGAGATTTACGAATATCGCAAATTCTATTACCGCTACAAGTATCATCGGCAGAGAAACCGACCTGAAAACTATAAAGATAATAAGGAATATAGCGGCGATTGAAATTATGTCAACGACCTTAAAATCGCGGTCGGTAACTTCTATCAGATCCTTTGTGCAAGGTGCTTCGCCTATAAGCATCGCTCTGTCATCGTATTTCTTGATAATGTTGTTTATCTCGGAAATCTGGGCGTTTACCTCGTCGGTAGCCGTGTTATATTCCGAGCTTATCAGCATAAGCTGATAGTTTTCGCTTTTCAGCGTACTTGTAAGCTCTTCCGGTATGATTTCAGCAGGAACTGCAGAGCCGATAAGCGAGTCAAGACCGAGCGCAAACCTTACGCCGTCAACCTCACCTATCTCGTCAAGCATCTGCTTAGCTTCTTTTTGCGGCAGGTCGGAGTCGGCAAGAATCATGTGTACGGTTGACATACCGAAATCGTCTTTAAGCTTTGTATTTGCTATTACAAAGTCCATGTCCTCGGGGAGCGACTGGCTTAAATCGTAATACTTCGATGTATTTGTATAGCCGTAAACCGCCGGTGTAACCAGAACAGCGAACACGATTAGGAATATCCATGAACGCTTTGTAATAAACCTTGCCACCTTGTCAAACTTCGGCATAAGCGGCTTGTGTCTGGTCTTTTCTATCGGATTATCGAATACCAGTATAAGTGACGGCAGGATTGTTACACAGCCTATAAGTCCGAAAACAACGCCCTTTGCCATTACTATTCCGAGGTCACGGCCGAGCGTAAAGCTCATAAAGCACATGGATAGAAATCCCGCAACCGTGGTAGTTGAGCTGCCCGCAACAGAAACTATGCTGTTAGAAATCGCGTGAGCCATCGCGCGCTGCTTATCGCCGTCAAAGCGTACCTTCTGTTCATTATAGCTGTGCCACAGGAATATCGAGTAGTCCATTGTGACGCCGAGCTGTAGTATAGCCGACAGTGCCTTTGTAACATACGAAATTTCGCCTAAGAAGTAGTTGCTGCCGAGATTGTAAAGAATAGCCATACCTATGCTTACAAGGAAGATTATCGGTATCAAAAACGAATCCATGAACAGCATCATTACGGCAACAGCCAGCACAACCGCAATTGCCACATATACCGGTTCTTCCTGCTCACACAGGTTTTTAAGGTCGGTTACCATAGCCGACATACCCGATACAAAGCATTGGTTGCTTGTTATGCTCCTTATTTCGTTTATAGCTTCCATCGTTTCATCTGCCGATGTCGATGTGTCAAAGAATACCGCCATCATTGTTGAATGGTCGGTGTTGAATATTTTGTAGAACTTATCCGGCAGTATCTCCATCGGAATCGAAATATCCGCAAGGCTGTCATACCATATTACTGAGTCAACGTGATTTACCTGCTCGATTTTTTCCTTCAGCGCCGCCGTATCCTTTGGCTCCATATCCTCTACCACTATCATGCTGAATGCGCCTTTGCCGAAGTCCTCCAGCAGTATATCCTGACCCTGAATGGTTTCCATTGTGTCAGGCAAGTAGTTCAGCATATCGTAGTTAATTCTGGTTGCCACCATGCCCAGCACCGAGGGTATCAGCAGCACGACTGCAACTATAAGTATGATAACTCTGTGCTTGGTTATCCATTTGCCGAGTTTTATCATTTTAGTCCTCCCTGTCGATTTCTATATATATTTTATTATCGGTCTTTGCCTCTTTTTTAATAGCCTTTACTGTATAAGCGGCAATACAGATATTTGCAATTCCGTCTGCGAGTAAGGTTATTCCTAGCAGTACTGTCAAAGTAACAGCACCCTCAAACGGATTTACGAGCAACAACACGCCCATTATACCGATTGCTATTGCGCTTATTAAGATAAGCCACCAGCGTCTTATTCCGAAGCGCTTTGCATCGACAGCGGTCTGTATCTTCATAATTCCGTCCGTCATAAAGTAAATACCCATTATAATCGGGACAAGAGCTATTATTTTGCCCGGGTGTATAACTACTACAGCGCCGAGAACTATAGCTATTATTCCGAAAGCCAGGTCAAACTGGAACGCAAGTCCGTAGGGGTCGGACGAAAAATATCCCGTGATTTTCACTATACCGAATACTATAGCGGCAATACCTAGAATATAGCATATAGCGAGCATAGAAATCTCAGGGAATATTATCAGCACAAGACCGATAACCGCGATAACCGCGCATATAGCGATATAAGCGGCTTTTGCCCTTTTGATGAATTTCATACAGGTCACTCTCCTTTCTTTTTCTTACAGCTATATTTTATATCCATTCTTCCCTATTCACAACAGACAATGTTAATCAGCTGCCCAAAAATCGAACAAAAACAAAAAAGTGTCCGTTTTTTGAGCAAACGGGCACTTTTGTCTAAATATTGAATTTTTTAGGCTGACGTGCTATAATTGTATCAGTAAAGAATTTCTCATTTTACGGAGGAGCCATGTCAGCCATAACAAAGAGAGCTATTGAGGAGTCGTTTAAAAAATTGCTCAGCGAACAGCCGCTTGATAAAATAACAGTAAAGAATATCACCGATGACTGCGGAGTAAACCGCAACACCTTTTACTATCATTACAGCGATATATACGAGCTGCTTGAGGATATTTTCATGGAGGAAGCACAAAAAGCGATTGACAGCATGAACTCAGAGCAGTCATGGGAAGAGGGTCTGTGCTCGGGACTTCGCTTTGTAAAGGAAAATAAAAAGCTTATCTACCATGTGTACAACTCGCTGCACCGAGAAACTATAGAGCGCTATCTGTACAAGGTTTCGTCTGACTTTATGCTGAAATTTATAGATAATGTCTCATCAGATTTAATTGTTGACGAGTCGGACAAGAATTTTATTGCCGCTTTCTACAAGTTTGCGCTTGTCGGTATAATGCTTGACTGGCTGGAAGGCGGTATGAAAACCGAGCCCGATGAGTTGATTTCACGGCTGTCGAAAATACTATCGGGTACTTTGCGTACTGTACTGTTGAACGCCGATAAAAGTGGGAAAAGCAATAGTTGATTCGTATCT
>JAEDNF010000192.1 GCA_016302655.1 Oscillospiraceae bacterium
AGGTTGCCTCTGGTGGTTATGGTATCGTTTTCTCCGAAGGCAATATTAATATTGCCGTACTGGGATTTTACCGTACTTGCAAATACGCCGTTCTTTACGGTGATATCGCCGTTTGCGGTAAGCGTAGCGCCTGTCACCATACCCGATATGGTTATAGATTTGCCTGCGGTAACGGAGAAGCCTTCCTGCACGCTTCCCTTTATCACAACATCGCCGAGGAAGTTAATATTGCCTGTCTTTACATCGATATCCGACGAAATGGAAAAAGTAGTCTCAACATTGAAGCGGCCGCCCTTGTAGACAAGGTTTCCGCTGTCAGAGGCAAACAGCTTTGTTCCGTCTGCGGAAAGCACCGTGTTGATTCCCTGGGGCACTAAGGGAGGTCTGCCCGGACGAGGCATAATTACCTGACCGTATACATTCATACCCTCTTCGCCCTGCGTTTCGGGTGTTATCTCGCATAAAAGGTCGTTTGTACGCACATTTACTATAAGTCCGAGATCACGGTAGTCTACACTTCCGTCCTCAAGCTTTCTCGGCACAAGCTGTTTATCCGTATCAAAAAGATTATGCACCTTTCCGTTTTCGCCGTCTATAGCCGGATATCCGCTTGCTACGGTGAATATCTTGTCATACAGCTTGTTGTTTGCTATCTCTTCAAGAAGCTCTTCGTCAATGCCGTATACTACGTGCTCGTCTTTGAGAGCCTGCTTCATATCGGCAACGGTTATATCTCTGCCCGAGAACTGCGGCGAGAATACACACATATTCGCCTCAAGCTTGTTATCCGTTACAACAACTTTCGCAGATGCGTCTGTCTTTATCATCGAACCGTTATTGGCAGGATGAACAGGCTTTGCGGCAGGCGCAATATCTATATTATCCAAGGGCACATCGGCGGTTTTTTCAAGCTCAACAAGTTCCGACATAGATATTTCCGACATTTTTTGTCTTTCAGTCTTTTCCATCAGTGCGCCTCCTTGTTTTCAGTAGTTAAATGGTTTTGTTTCCTTTAAGGCTTGACATTACTTCAAGCGCTCCGCTTGCGGCGTCAAAGGTTATTGTTCTGCCGTAGTTAAGCCCCGTGTCCGATGCGATTATCGGTACTCCGAGCTTTGCAAGAGCCGCTTTGGTAGCCTCGACATTTCTGTCGCCTATAGACAGCGACGGCGAAGTTACAGCAAACATATTTGCGCCGCCTGCTATCTTTGCGGTTATTCTCGATGCCGCCGCACCGTTTCTTATCATATTGTCATACAGCAGTTTTATAGCTGTATCGGCAAACTTGAATTTGTTAGCGTCACTTGGTATTGCGCTGCTGTCGGGAAGCATAATGTGTGCAAGCCCTGCTATACCGAGCGCTTTATCTATCATACATATTCCTACACAGCTGCCAAGCGCATATGTTACCAGCACATCGGGCGCTTTGCACAGCTTCTGGTCGGATATCCCCACTATTATTTTGCTCACAGATCTGCCCCCAGTTTTCCGAGAAGCATTCTCAGTGATTTTACCGTAGGTATAAGCAGCATATTGGATTGTATCTCAACCGAATCTATCAGAAATTGTTCGCTTATCATCAGCACTCTTTCGTACGCTTCGGACAGCTCTGTTGCGGGAACCGTCATTATAGCTCCAAGCATATCGGTAGTAAGCGCAGGAACGGACATATCTATCGTCATTCCCGAAAGATTTGCTATTGCATTTACATAGCTTCCGCCCATTATGTTGCCTATCTCGCTCAGCACCGATATATCGTCTGCGTTCATCTCATAAAGCGAGAACGGCTTTTCTCCCGTAAGCCCCGTTACTATCGTCTTTGCAAACGGCTCTTCAAGCAGGAACATTATCATTCCTTCTGCGTCGCCCTGAAGCCTTATCAGTATACCTACGACCAGCTTATCGGGTGAGCCCAGCGCCGTAATTGCGTCGCCTATATCCATAAGCCGAACCTGCGGCACCTGCATATCTATGCACCTGTTAAGAAGCTGAGAAAGCGCCGTTGCGGCATTTCCCGAACCGATATTTCCTATTTCCTTAAGCACATCGAGCTGTACCGGGCTTAAATCGTCGTAACTGTTTATCATGATAGACCTCTGCTTATTATGTTAATACCGTATGCCTGTCGGGAAACGCTCTCCCCGACAGGTTTATACGGTTTTCCTCAGCTGTTATCTGAGATTGTTGGTGATGCGCTCCAGCTCGTCTGCTGTCTGCACTACTCTTGCGCTCATCTGGTAAGAGCGCTGTGTTTCGATAATGCGTACCATATCGCCTGCAATATCCGTATTGCTGCGTTCGAGTGCCATTCTTATCTTGTCGATACTCGTGTCGGCAACCGCCTCTCCCGACCTCTCGGTAGCAGTCATCTTATTACTGCCCAGAAGTTCGAGTCCAAAGTTGTTGTCGAATGTGTACACACCTATCATCTGCGTAAGCGCTTCATAGTCGGGCTTGCTTGTACCCTCGATAAAAGGAACCGTTATGTGATTGCCTTCATAGTCCAGTACAAATTCACCGTTTGCGCTGACAAGCTCCCAGTGATCGTCGATCTGCGTCATCTGAAAGTCGCCGGCTCTTGTGTAGTTCACATCGCCGTACTTGTCCATTACCGCAAAAAAGCCTTCTGCTGAGGGAATGGCAAAATCAAGCTCGTTATCGGTATAGGTAAATACGCCTTCGCTGTACATAAGCTGTGTGCTGTGGACATATTCGCCGTGACCTGTCTGCCATTCGGGTTCGGTAGCTCTCTGCACTGTATAGATACAGTCTGCAAAGCTCGGTCTGGACGCCTTGAAGCCTACCGTATTGACATTTGCAATGTTGTTTGAGTAAATGTTGAGTCCTTCCTGCTGAGCGATCAGGCCCGTTTTACCCGTGTAGAATGCTATATTCATAACATATCCTCACATTCTGTCATTTTACAGTTTGATTATCTCGCTTGCGGCTCTTCCGTTTATGGTATCCATATACTTGAGTACAGCGCTGCTTGCTTCAAACAGTCTCTGCGTCTCCATAAGAGCCGTTATCTCCTTGTTTGCGTCAACATTGGACTTTTCAAAACAGCCTTGTATGATATCGTACTTCTCTCCGTCGGGTATCGTCATATCACCGTCGTATGCGAAAAGGTCGTTGCCGATTTTTTCTACATCCGCATCTACGGGTATGTAGCTGAGTAATAGCCGTTCTATGACTTCGCCGTTTTCGTTAAGGATATTTCCCTCGTTGTCAACAATGAAGTCATCGTTTCCGATATAGATCTCGCCGTTTTCTCCAAGCACTCTTCCGCTGTCGTTTAGACAAAGATAACCTTCTCCGTCAAGCTCGAACTGACCGTTTCTCGTCTGAAGCACTCTGCCCGAAGAATTCTGTATATTGAAATATACATTGCCGTGAATGCCTATATCAAAGGGGCTTTCGGTAAACTCAAAGCTGCTCTGCTCAAGATTGGTCTTGCTCGTATCAACATAGGTCTGCACGAATTTTCCGCTGGTATATCTGCGGTTGCTGACAAGAATAAGCTCCTCCTGGAAGGTATTCATTGTTATCTCGTCCTTCTTGTAGCCTGCGGTGTTGATGTTGGTCACATTGTTTGAGATAGCGTCCAGCGACCGCTGATGATTTATCATCGACTGCGCCAGATTGTAAAATGCTCTCTGCAAGTTTTTTCACCTCCTTTCAATTATATAATACCATTTTTCACTGCGCTTGGCAACCCTTTTAAGCGTTGATATAGC
>JAEDNF010000193.1 GCA_016302655.1 Oscillospiraceae bacterium
ACACAGCTTTCGTTATGTTTGCTGATGCTGACTGGTATCCCGGTATCTTCGATTCCACAGGTGAATCTGAAGCTTCCGACGGCACTATTACACAGTGGACAGCAGGTACAGCTGATGTATCAAAGGATGGTACATACACAGTATCTGTTGCTGATATCCAGGCATCAATGATCGATGAAGAAACCGGCGATGAGTCAATGGGTCCTGTTACCGCTGAAGGTGCAGTAGTATTCAATGTTGATATCGTAGGTCTCAGCACAGCATTAGGTATCGGCAAGGATGCGGAAGGTTATGAAGACCTCAAGACAGCTGCAGAGAAGATGGAATTCGCAAAGTCTAAGGGCGTTAATGTAACCGATGTTGTTATCAAGCAGGTTATGGGCGAAGAAGAGTCTGAAGTTGCTATCGATAACAGCAAGATTTACTTCGGTGATATCGAAGGAAACGGCAATCTCCGTATCGAGCTTTACAACGAGTACGGCGATACAAAGAAGGATGCTCCTTTAGATATTGCTGATATCTACTTTGATAAGAGCCTTTCTGTTACATTCACAATCACAGGTATTGATGCTATCCTTGGTACAGGCGAAGAGCCCACAGATGAGCCCACTGATGAGCCTACAGATGAGCCTACAGACGAGCCCACAGACGAGCCCACCACAGACGAGCCTACTGATGAGCCCACCACAGACGAGCCTACAGAAGAGCCCACTGATGAGCCCATTGATACTCCTACAACAGGCGATTCTACAAAGCCCAGCACTGACACAGGCGTTGAAGGCATTGCAGCAGTAGCAGCAGTAGCTGTTCTCGCAGCAGGTGCAGTTGTAGTTGCTAAGAAGAGAAAGTAATCTTATTTAAGTAACTCATATAAGATATTTAGAAGCCTGCGCTTTTGCGCAGGCTTTTTTCTGCCTTTATAACGGCTGTTTCAGCTTAGATTTATTTTCTGAGTATCAATTTCAAAATCTTGATTAAAGCATATTGAATTATTTACGGAATGTGATATAATTAGAATAGATAAAGCAATATTTATATGTCAAATATTTACAGTTTAATAGCAAACGATAGTTTTAAGGGGAGTAGATCATATTGAAAAGAAAAAATATTGCAGTATGCGTTACGGGATATGATCAGGAATATGAATCTGCTGTTGTAAACGGTGTATATCAGCGATGCACTGAGCTTGATTATAACCTTTTGGTTTTTGCCGATCTTATCCGCAAGCCGGATCTTAATTCAGCACAAAAGCTTGCTTTTAATGTTGTGCGTGGCGAAAGCGAGATATTTAATCTAATAAATTATGATATGGTTGACGGGATAATTATTCTCGGAGATTCGATAGTCAATGTTGACTCTATGATGGAGATAGACCGACTCGCCCGATTGAAAGGTGTTCCTACCGTAAATGTAAATGATCCCGAGCACACTCTTCAGAAAAATATCCTGCTCAGCGACAGCATTGCTATGGAATTTGTAGTGGAGCATCTTATAAGTGAACACAAGCTTACTAAGATTAATTTTATCGGCGGCTTTCCCGGAAATCTTCAGACCGAAGAAAGGCTGTCGGCATATAAGAAAGTCCTTACAAGACACGGTTTACCCGTTGAAGAAAGCAGGATAGCTTACGGACAGTTCTGGAAAAAATCGATAGAGTGTACCGAACAGTTTATGTCTGCAGATGAGAAGCCTGAGGCTATCGTTTGTGCCAGTGATACAATGGCTATATTCAGCATTGATTGGCTTAAGAATAACGGCTACAGCGTTCCAGAAGATATTATTGTAACAGGATTTGACGGCATAAAGGACGGCAAATACTATATTCCCAGTATAACTACCGTCAGAAGGGCTTTTGGCGAGGCAGGTAAGACAGCGGTCGAGCTGATCAATGATATAATAAACGGCAAGGAAGTTCCGGATACAATATATGTCGATTCGGTTCTGGAGAAAAGGCAGTCCTGCGGATGCGTTCCTTTATTGCAGTTTGATACCTCAGAGTTTTATATCCGTCATTATGATGAGCTTAATGCGTATAAAGAATTCAACACATATATTATAGACATGAACACGAAGTATGCCATCGCAGGTTCATCCGAAGATATTTATCTTGATACGGTCAAAGGTGCTGAGTTCTTTAAGCTGAAGAGAATGTATATATGTATCGGCAGTGATATTGAGGACAGTGAACCGAGCCTTGATAACCGTATGACAGGCGGCTATAACGGTTTGTGCAAATCGATGGTTTCGATGATAAGCTACGGTCACGATGTCCCTTCGGGAACAAAATTCAATTCGGTTGACCTTTTGCCCGAGGATGTTTTTAACGGTGAAAAAGCGGTGTTCTTCGCATTTTCTCCTCTTTATTTCAAAGAGCGTTTTCTGGGATATATGGCTTATGAGCCGAGCAGGATATTTGGCCTTGGAGAGCTTTTCTCGGTATGGACTATGCAGATATCCAATAATGCAGGAAGCTATTATATGAACAAAGAGCTTGAGTACTTTGTTGACCGGCTTGAAAGTATGTATATATGCGATCCTTTGACAGGACTGTATAATCGCAGAGGTCTGGACAGATTCGGAGCAAAGCTGTTCAAAAAGGCAAAAGAGCAGAATTTACATTTTACTGTTATTTGTGCGGATATAGACCATTTAAAGCCAATCAACGATATGTATGGACACGAAGCAGGAGATAATGCAATATTGCAGACAGCAAAAGCAATAGAAAATGCGGCTCCCGAAAATTCGGTTTGTGTACGCACCGGCGGCGATGAGTATTGTATGCTTGTAGCACATACGGCGGATTATCCAATCAAAGAAATCGAGGATAATATCAATCGTTATCTTGATGATTATAACAAAAACAGCGGTCTTGCATACAATGTAGGCTGCAGCTGCGGTTGGAGTACAGGAGATGCCTGCGATATGTCAGATTTTGATGAGCTTTATTCTATTGCGGACGAGAATATGTACCGTACTAAATTAGCGAGAAAAGCGGCACGGTGAAAATATATCTGAATAATAACAGCGGAAGCCCTTGATTTGCTCTCAGGCTTCCGCTGTTTTTGTTATTTATTCTGGCTTAGAATTATTGCAATCCTTTAGCCTCTGACAGAGTAATTCCGTTATCACCAAGCGGAATCTTATGGTCAAGGCCGACAAATTTGCCGTTTTCCTGCCAGAGTACCTCTTTTACAAAATTGTACTTTTCTTCATCCCATGTCTGAAAATCATCCAGTACAAGTCCGCCCGTATCACCCGAATTTGCATTAAAGCACCAGAATGTGTGATTAAGGTGGTACTCGCTGATAAGGCGGCGCATACAGGTCATCCACTTAAGATTAGGCTCTTTCATAAATCCGCCCCATTCTCCTATAAGAAGAGGAGCTGTGTTGTCTTTATGAATATAAAGCCAGTTATCCTGCCAGCAGTCGCTCATAAGGCTGTCATAATCGTAATCGCCTTCAAACCACGGCTGAAGATATACCGTAGGACCGTAATCATGAGGCGAGTACACAAGCTTGTTCCGGTACTCTCCGAGATCAACAGGGAAGTCCTTAACACCTCTTAGGTTTCCTCCCCACCAGTTGAAGTAATAGTCATCCTCATTAGTCGAATGATAATCCTTGTTGCTGTTTATATCTGTTGGATATATCTCTGTACCTTCAACCATTATAAGTACATTCGGATTTTTCGCAAGT
>JAEDNF010000194.1 GCA_016302655.1 Oscillospiraceae bacterium
AAATGTCAACTGTGCGTATAAAAGATTTTTGAAATATGTTCCCGACGGGCGCTTTGCTCCTGCGATCCCATATCAAAAAGGTTTATTGAAAGTCTGAGGCACTGCGGTTGCAGTGCCTCAGGTATAGTGAAAATATGATTACTTGATATCAGCGTGATGAGCCTGGATAGACTTAACGCCGAAGTGTTTGTTTTCCTTAAGTGCCTTTATACCTTCTACGCTTGCCTTTGCCGCAGCCATAGTAGTGATATAAGGTACACGGTGTTTGATAGCTGACTTACGGATATAGCTGTCATCGTGTGCGCTGGTCTTGCCGGCGGGAGTGTTGATAATAAGCTGAATTGTGCCGTTTGATATCTCGTCTGTGATGTTAGGTCTGCCTTCGTACATCTTATAAATACGCTCGGCAGGGACACCGGCATCTTTTATCATTTCATAGCTCTTACCGGTTGCTATAATGCGGAATCCGAGATCTGCAAAGGATTTAGCTATGTCAACAAGTTCGGGCTTATCTCTGTCGCATACGCTGAGGAGAACTGTTCCTTCAAGAGGAAGGATAACCTGAGTAGCTTCCTGTGCCTTGTAGTATGCTTCGCCGAATGTGGGAGCAATACCGAGAACTTCGCCGGTTGAACGCATCTCAGGACCTAATACGGGGTCAACTTCCTGGAACATATTAAAGGGGAATACCGCTTCCTTAACGCCGTAGTGACCTATTACCTTATCCTTGAGATCGGGAACGGGCGAGGGTTTGCCTGTAAGCGAAGAAGTGATTATCTGAGTGGCAAGCTGTACCATATTGATATTGCAAACCTTTGAAACAAGCGGTACTGTACGGGATGCACGGGGATTAGCTTCAAGAACATATACCTTGTCATCCTCGATGGCATACTGCATATTCATAAGACCGCAGACATTCATTTCTACAGCTATCTTTCTTGTGTATTCCTTTATTGTTTCTACCTGCTTATCGCTGAGGTTCAGAGAGGGAAGTATACAAGCCGAATCTCCGGAGTGAACACCCGCAAGCTCGATGTGCTCCATAACAGCAGGAACAAAGCAGTTTGTGCCATCGGAGATAGCGTCTGCCTCACACTCTGTTGCATGGTGAAGGAAACGGTCGATAAGTATCGGTCTGTCGGGAGTAACACCAACTGCCGCAGACATATATACCTTCATCATTTCGTCGTCGTGTACTATTTCCATACCTCTGCCGCCGAGAACATAAGAAGGACGAACCATAACGGGATATCCGATACGGTTAGCTATCTCAAGAGCCTCGTCAACATTTACTGCCATTCCCGACTCGGGCATGGGAATGCCGAGCTTATCCATCATATCACGGAAATTGTCTCTGTCTTCTGCAAGGTCGATCGTTTCGGGAGTTGTGCCGAGAATGTTTACACCATATTTCTTAAGGTCGCTCGCAAGGTTAAGTGGAGTCTGTCCGCCGAACTGAGCAATAACACCGAGAGGCTTTTCTTTATCGTGGATGGAAAGAACATCTTCAAGTGTCAGGGGTTCAAAATACAGCTTATCCGAAGTATCATAGTCGGTTGAAACTGTTTCAGGGTTACAGTTTACGATTATAGATTCAAAACCGAGCTTTTTAAGAGCAAGTGCGGCATGAACACAGCAGTAGTCGAACTCAATACCCTGACCGATTCTGTTAGGACCGCCGCCGAGTATCATTATCTTGGGCTTGTCGCTTACAGGACTCTTATCTTCGTCAAGGTGATAGGTAGAGTAGTAGTATGCGGCGTTTTCGGTACCGCTTACATGAACGCCTTCCCAGGCTTCCTTTATTCCGAAGCCGATACGAGCGTTTCTTATCTCTTCTTCAGTCACTTCAAGAAGCGAGCTTAAGTAACGGTCAGAGAAACCATCGAGTTTAGCCTGCTTGAGAACATCCTTTTCGGGAATTACGCCCTTGTTCTTAATAAGAGCTTCTTCTTCGTCAACAAGTTCCTTCATCTGCTCTAAGAACCAGTGCTTGATCTTTGTGAGGTTGTATATTTCGTCGATAGTAGCACCCTTGCGGAGGGCTTCATATATAATAAACTGTCTTTCGCTTGTGGGGTATCTGAGCTGATCAAGGAGCTGTTCTTTGCTGAGCTCGTTGAAGTTCTTTGCAAATCCGAGTCCGTATCTGTCTTTTTCGAGTGAACGGATAGCTTTCTGGAATGCCTCTTTGTAGGTCTTGCCTATACTCATTACTTCGCCAACGGCTCTCATCTGAGTACCGAGCTTGTCCTCAGCACCTTTGAACTTTTCGAAAGCCCAGCGGGCAAACTTGATAACAACATAGTCGCCGTCGGGATAGTACTTGTCAAGCGTGCCGTATTTACCGCAGGGGATATCCTTGAGAGTAAGACCGCAGGCAAGAAGTGCGGAAACAAACGCTATAGGGAAGCCGGTAGCTTTAGAAGCAAGGGCTGAAGAACGGGATGTTCTGGGATTGATCTCAATTACAACTATTCTGCCTGTTTCGGGATCACGGGCAAACTGGCAGTTACATCCTCCGATAACTTCTATAGATTCAATAATGCGGTAGGACATATCCTGCAGCTCTTTCTGAACATCCTCGGGGATTGTCAGCATAGGAGCAGAGCAGAAGGAGTCACCTGTGTGAACTCCGATAGGATCAATATTTTCAATGTAGCATATGGTTATCTTGTTGTTTTCTGCGTCACGGACTACTTCGAGTTCAAGTTCTTCCCATCCGAAGATGCACTCTTCAACAAGTACCTGACCTACAAGAGAAGCCTGAAGACCTCTTGCGCATACGGTTCTGAGTTCGTCTATGTTGTATACCATACCGCCGCCTGCGCCGCCCATTGTGTAAGCAGGACGGAGAACTACGGGGTACCTAAGTTCATCTGCTATTTTGATAGCTTCATCAACGGTGTAAGCTACCTCGCTTCTCGGCATACCGATACCGAGTGCCTTCATAGCGTTCTTGAACTCAATACGGTCTTCTCCTCGTTCAATAGCGTCAACCTGAACACCTATTACCTGAACATTGTACTTCTTGAGAACGCCTGCTTTGTCAAGCTCCGAGCAGAGGTTGAGTCCCGACTGTCCGCCGAGGTTGGGCAGAAGAGCATCGGGGCGTTCCTGTTCGATTATCTGTGTGAGTCTGGCAAGGTTGAGCGGCTCAATGTAGGTTATGTCTGCTACATCAGGGTCGGTCATGATCGTTGCGGGATTGGAGTTTACGAGAACTATCTCATATCCCAGCTTCTTAAGTGCTTTGCAGGCCTGTGTACCCGAATAGTCGAACTCGCACGCCTGTCCGATGATAATAGGACCTGAACCTATTATCATTATTTTGTTAATGTCCTGTCTTTTTGGCATATTTCTTTTCCTATCCGCACTTTTTGTGCGCTAATTTATTTACCATATTCAATGGCACATATTTTATATAATCATATCACAAAATGCGACAAAATGCAAGTACCGTAACGGAAGCCAAATAATCTTCTAATTGCCGATAGTTATGGGGATTGTTCTGATTGATCGTGTGTTATGAAGATAATTATTTCAAAAAATATCCCGACAGATAGTCCGTCGGGATATTACAGTTATTAGTCGTATATCATTCAACCTTTGCAATTCTGAAGGTCATAATCTCGATTTTGCCATCTATAATGGGAATCTCCATCCAGGAAGAAACCTCTTCTC
>JAEDNF010000195.1 GCA_016302655.1 Oscillospiraceae bacterium
ATCTGTGCCATTTTGCATACATTAGAACACACCTTCGTAAAATTAAAAAAATTTTGGATAAAATACAGTATACCTATTGACAAAGTAGGTTTTAAGTGGTATAATGTGTTCATCGGAACAAAACCGATGAAAAACATAAACTTACGGAGGAACAACAATGTACGCTTATATTAATTCAGGATACAACAGAATAATGTGTTGCTGTATCAGCTCCCGGACAAGAGAAATGGCGTATGGGTGCAGCGGCATTGTTGTGATCAAGCCGTAAGCCTACGGCAGACAGCCATTTGTCCGGGAGCATAATTGCCCCGGCTTTTTATTTGCCGGCGGTTACATGAAAGGATGTGACGGTATGGACGGCGAGGTCATAATGTCTTACCTCCCGCTTTACGGAGAAGCGGCGCTGCTTACCGTAAAGCTCGGCGTTATCGGTATCGTTTTTGCAATAATAGTCGGACTCTTCTGTTCGATAATCCAATACTACAAGGTACCAGTAGTGCGCCGCATAGTTTCCGTCTACATTGAGATAAGCCGCAACACACCGCTGCTTGTGCAGCTGTTCTTCATCTTCTACGGACTGCCCAGACTCGGCATACCTACAGACGCAGAGACCTGCGGAATAGCAGGACTTGCGTTCCTCGGAGGCAGCTATATGGCTGAGGCGTTCAGAAGCGGACTTGAATCTGTAGACAAAATACAGACAGAGAGTGCATATTCACTCGGTATGAACCGACTGCAGACAATGCGCTATGTTATATTGCCCCAGGCGATGTCGGTAAGTATTCCGGCGTTTGTGGCAAATGTAATATTTCTCCTCAAGGAGACGAGCGTATTCAGCGCCATAAGCCTGATGGACCTTATGTTCACCGCAAAGGACCTGATGGGTATGGATCACAACACCGTTGAATGCCTTTTCCTGCTCGTATCATTCTATCTTCTTATCCTGCTTCCGATATCCATTGTCGGAACTGTTGTAGAAAGGAGGATGCGCCGTGCCGGATTTGGTAACTGAGCTTGGTATTGATGTACTTTTCAAGGGTACGAACTTCTTGCGACTGCTCGGCGGCCTGTGGTCAGCACTTTCCATAAGTCTTATCGCCGTTGCGATAAGCATACCTCTCGGTATAATAACGGGCGTGCTGATGACTTCAAAGAGCAGGATAATAAAAGCTATACTCAGGGTATATCTTGAAATTATCAGAATAATGCCTCAGCTCGTACTTCTTTTCCTGATGTTCTTCGGAACAACAAGAGCGTTTGGCTGGGATATCTCCGGCGAAACCGCATCTGTAATAGTATTCGCACTGTGGGGCACGGCAGAGATGGGCGACCTTGTGAGAGGCGCACTTATCTCGATACCGAAGCACCAGTACGAAAGCAGCGAAGCACTCGGTATGACTTCGGCACAGACCTATCTTTATATAATCATACCGCAGACAGTAAGACGCCTTATCCCCCTGTCGATAAACCTTATCACGAGAATGATAAAAACCACCAGCCTTGTGCTTATGATAGGCGTTGTTGAAGTGCTTAAGGTGGCTCAGCAGATAATTGAAGCAAACAGAATGACAAGTCCGAATGTAGCATTCGGCATATACCTCACCGTATTTGTTCTGTACTTCCTCGCTTGCTGGCCGATCAGCCTGCTTGCCAAATATCTCGAAAAGAAATGGAGCTAAAGCGTATGTCAGATGAATTATTAAAGATAGAAAACCTTGTCAAGAGCTTCGACGGCAATACTATCCTCGACGGTGTGAACCTGTCCGTTAAAAAGAGCGAAGTCGTTGTTATAATCGGACCGAGCGGCTGCGGAAAGTCAACGCTTCTGCGCTGTATAAACGCTCTTGAGCCGATACAGAGCGGCAGTATAACGCTTGACGGAGAAGTAATTGAAAGAAACAGCAAGACTCTCCCTGCACTAAGACAGCGTATAGGAATGGTGTTCCAGAGCTACGACCTGTTCCCTCACCTTTCGGTACTCGATAATATTGTTCTTGCTCCCTGCAAGGTGCAGAAAAGGAGCAAGGATGAAGCAAAGCAGGAGGCTATGGCTCTGCTCGAAAGAGTGGGACTTGGCGAAAAGGCAAAGAGCTATCCCAGAGAGCTGTCCGGCGGTCAGAAGCAGAGAGTCGCTATTGTCCGTGCGCTTTGTATGCACCCCGAGATACTTCTGTTTGACGAAGTAACGGCGGCGCTTGATCCAGAGATGGTGCGTGAAGTCCTCGATGTTATGCTCGACCTTGCAAAGCAGGGACGGACAATGCTCATAGTCACTCACGAAATGCAGTTTGCAAGAGCGATTGCAGACCGCATAATCTTCCTCGACAACGGAAAAATCGTTGAAGAGGCGAAGCCCGACGAATTCTTCGATAATCCGAAGACGGAAAGGGCAAAACAATTCTTAAATATGTTTGAGTTCGACTCGGTAAAATCAAAAGACGGACTCGATAAATAAATTACAAGGAGACAATCACAATGAAAAAGTTAAACCTCAAAAAACTGTTAGCACTCGGTCTTGCGGCTGTTGCCGCTGTAGCTTCACTTACAGCGTGCAGCTCAGGCACTTCGAACTCGGGAGAAGGCGGCAAGGTATACCGCACTCTTGACGAGATAAAGGCAAGCGGTAAAATCAACATCGGCGTTTTCTCAGACAAGAACCCCTTCGGTTATGTTGATGAGAACGGCACATATCAGGGCTACGACATCTACTTCGGCAACAGACTTGCAAAGGATCTCGGCGTTGAGATAAACTATGTTTCGACCGAAGCCGCAAACCGTGTTGAATACCTTGAAACAGGCAAGGTTGATATTATCCTTGCTAACTTCACCGTAACCGAAGAAAGAGCAGAAAAGGTTGATTTCGCTCTTCCCTATATGAATGTTGCACTCGGCGTAGTTTCCCCCGACAGCAAAGTAATTACATCGCTTGACGACTGGAATGCAGATGACAAGATGATAGTAATTTCCGGTACAACAGCAGAGCTTTACCTCACAAAGAACTACCCCGACATAAAGCTCCAGAAGTATGATACCTACGCTACAGCAAAGAGCGCAATGGAGAACGGCAACGGCGCCGCATGGGCTAACGACAACACCGAAGTTATCGCATTCGCTAAGCAGAACGCAGGATATACGGTAGGTATCGATTCTCTCGGCAGCCAGGATACAATAGCTCCCGCAGTAACAAAGGGCAACGAAACTCTGCTCAACTGGATAAATGACGAAATCAAGGCTCTGGGCAAGGAAAACTTCTTCCATGCCGACTATGACGCAACACTCGTAGACACCTACGGTGCAGACTACAAGGAAACTCTTGTTGTTGAAGGCGGAGAAGTAAAGAACAGCTAATCAAAAGCTATAATATAATAACATTATGGGGAGCTTTTAGCTCCTCATAAAATTTATAAAGCGCAGGTGAGAACAATGAAAAGAATACTCTGCTTCGGAGATTCCAACACCTGGGGACTTATCCCCGGCACTTCGGAGAGATTCGGCGACAATATACGCTGGACAGGCATAATTAAAAACGACCTTGCACACAGCGGATTTGAAATAATCGAAGAGGGACTTTGCGGCCGCACCACCGTCTTTGAAGACCCCGACCGCATAGGAAGAGCAGGCGACAAGCTGCTCCCCGTGATGCTGGAGAGCCACTCACCGCTTGATATGGTCGTGTTAATGC
>JAEDNF010000196.1 GCA_016302655.1 Oscillospiraceae bacterium
TTTTATGTGAGTTAATACGGCAGGAGCTGTCCTGCCGTTCTTTTTTGCTGCTATGTTGTGATACAATTGATAGGTGACAATAAAAAAAGAAAAACAACTCCCAATATGATATAATGTTAAGTACCACCAAAACAAAGTATCAAAAAGGAGTTGTCTCAATGAATAGTATAGCATCAGAAGCCCACTTTCGTCAACGGGTATTGAAATATTCATTAAAAAAAGGAGTAACAGAAGCATCGAGGCGGTTTCACGTAAGCCGACAGGCAATATATGAATGGAAAGCGAAATATGACGGATCATGGAAAAGCTTGGTGGAAAGAAGCCATCGTCCGCACCATCACCCAAACGAACATACGCAAGAAGAAAAGGAACTGATATTAAGGCGTTATCCAAGGTACAAAGAGGATATGATAATGTTATGGGATAGTATCCGAAAAAGCGGATATAAACGTTCATATACAAGTATGCTGAGAGTAATAAAGAAATGGGTTAAGCCTGAAATAGAAAAGCGAACAGCTCGCAAGCCTAAACCTTACGAAAGAGCAGCATATCCCGGGCAAAAGATACAGATAGATGTTAAGTACGTTCCGAGCTATTGTGTATCAAGCGGAGAAAAGTTTTATCAATACACCGCAATTGATGAGTGCACCCGATTTTGCTATCGTGAAATGTATGATGAACACAGTACGTATAGTTCAAAGGATTTCTTGATGAAGCTGATAAAAGCATTTCCGTTTGCGATAAGAGAGGTACAAACAGATAACGGAACGGAGTGGACGACGGCACTTTTGGTAAAAGACCCGACAAACAAAACGCTTTTTGAAGAAGCATTGGAAAACATGGGAATACTTTATCATAGAATACGAGTTGCCACGCCCAGACACAACGGAAAAGTCGAAAGGCAGCACCGTACCGACGAAAAGCGCTTTTACAAGAAAATGCGTATGTATAGCCTTGAAGATGGAAGAAAACAGCTGCAAAAGTACAACAAGAAATCAAACAATATACCTAAGGTCTGTCTGAATTTCAGAACGCCAAATGAAGTTTTGAACGACTATCTCGCAGTAATGTGAGCCGCTCGCAAATTTTCATTTCTTCGTCGCCTACGGCTCCTACAAAATGAAAATTTGCGCTATCCTACTTAACGTTTTATTTTTTTGAGAGAAAGTGTCACCCATCATTGACAACTGAACACTGTCGGTATTTGTTCCGGAGCATACATTCTTGACACCTACCCTGCTATATGGTAAAATTATGTTTATAATAAGAAAAAAACGCATTTGCGTGAGGATTTACTATGTACAGATATGAGCTTCATATGCACACAAAAGAAGGCAGTGCCTGCGCCGTCGATACAATAGAAGAAATGATAAAGCAGTATGTAAAAATCGGTTTTTCGGGTGCTGCTGTTACAAACCATTTTATCGGAGGTAATACGAGCGTTTCCCGTGATCTGCCGTGGGAGGAGCTTATAAGCCAATACAGCCGTGCTTATTACGACGGTAAAGAGATTGCCGAAAGGTTGGATTTCGATCTGCTTTTCGGTATAGAACAGGGATACGGAGACGGAAAAGAGTTCTTAGCCTATGGATTTGAGCCGGAATTTTTGACCGAGCGTCCGTTTTTGAGGAATGCGGATATAAAGGTATGGGCAAAGGAGATACACTCTGTTGGCGGCTATATCGGCTATGCTCACCCGTTCCGCAACAGAGGTTATATCAAGAATCCCGATGAAATACCCGATATTTCTATAGTTGACGGAATAGAGGGATACAATATGTTTAACGATCCTTCGGAAAACGAAAAAGCAGTTCGTATTTTCGCCAACAGCAAAATCGCTATCACCACAGGCAGTGATTTGCACTGCTCAGATTTTGACAATGCCTACGGCATCGCAACAAATTGCAGAATCCCAGACTCCTCTGTTCTGGCAAAGATCTTGTTAAGCAGAGATTTCAGTCTGTATCTCGGTGAGAGATAACCCGATAACAAGAAAGGGAATATATTATGGAAGACAGCAAAATCAAAGAAGAGCTTGCCGAAAACGCCGAGCAGAGCGAAAACGGTATCTCAGAAGACACGGCATCAGAAAAAGCCGTGCAGGACACAAGCGATATCTCAGATAATGACACATCGGTAAATGACGATAAAACTTCCGTTATGGCCGAAGCTGACAACGAAACAACGGCAAACCAACATAAAAAAGCGAATTTAACGAAATGGCTGCTAATAACCGTTATCGCTATGGCTGTTGTGATAATAGGTCTTACTGCCGTACTTATTGCGGTGCTTGCCGGCAAATCGGCTGATAACGGTAATCAGGATAGTTCATACGGTACGGCAGAAAGTTCTGTCACAAGCTATGAACAAAGCTCGGACAGCCAAAGCAAAACCGATTCAAGCAATACGGACAGCACTGACAGCTCCGATACCGTAAGCGAAAACAACGACAGCAGTTCACAGCCAATAAGCACTGAAGACGGAGCTATTCTGCAATACTCAGTAGACAACTCCTGGGGCGATGAAGGTAATATGAATTACGGCGTTCAGCTCGGCATCACAAACAACACCGGAAGCGGCATTTCAGGCTGGGAGCTTGTTATTGAAATAGAAGGTCTTATTAGTTGTGACGGCTGGAACGGTACATATACCCAAAACGGCAACGCCCTCACGATTACAAATGCTGAATACAACGGTGATATACAGACAGGAGGCACGGTCGTTATCGGATGCAATATCAATACAAGCGGTGAGCTTAAAATTAGTAAAGCTACTCTGAACAAGACAGATTGCGTTATAAAAGCAGGTACTGTTAATCAGAATAACACAAGCAGTCAGACGGGAGGCGGTCAGAGCGAACCTTTAGATGCAGAAGCGCTTCTTGAAAGAAGTGAAGACGCTGAGCAGGGCGACGACTGGCTTTATACCGACGGCAACAAAATACTCGACAAAGACGGCAAGCAGGTATGGCTGACGGGACTTAACTGGTTCGGCTATAACACAGGCACAAACACCTTTGACGGTCTGTGGAACAGCGAGCTTAAACCGACTGTAGAGGCTATCGCCGATCACGGATTCAATCTTATCCGTGTGCCTATCTCAGCCGAACTGATAAACAGCTGGGCAGCAGGCGAATATCCGCAAGCAAACTATAATAACGCATACAACGCAGAGCTTAACAGCATGAACAGCCTGCAGATTTTTGATTATTTCTTAAAGCTGGCAGAAGAAAACGGCATAAAAGTAATGCCCGATATTCACTCAGCGGAAACCAATGCATCGGGACACACGGTAAATCTGTGGTACACGGATAAGGTAAGTACCGATGATTTTTACTCCGCACTTGAGTGGATGGCAGAGCGTTATAAGGATAACGACACAATTATTGCATACGACCTTAAAAACGAGCCCCACGGAAAACCTTATGAGGGAAGCGGTGCGGCAATCTGGAATGATTCTAAGGATGCGAACAACTGGAAATATGTCGCCGAAACCGCCGCCGCAAAAATACTTGCGAAAAATCCGAATGTACTTATAATGGTTGAAGGTACAGAGATATATCCCACTGATATTAACAGCAATAAGGATTATCACTCAACAAATGAGGATGATTACTATTTCAACTGGTGGGGAGGAAACCTAAGAGGTGTTAAGGACTT
>JAEDNF010000197.1 GCA_016302655.1 Oscillospiraceae bacterium
TTTTGCTATTTTAAGACCTTTTACCGAGCAGGCGCCTGCCGTAATTTTACGGTCAACACGGCAGTTTCTCGGGCAAAGAGTGCATAGTGACATTATTTCAGCCCTTTCAACAATTCCGCCGAGCAATCACCTGAGGAAAAGGTGGTTTGCCCGGCGGAAAATTTACTGTTTTAATTCTAAACCGATTTCATATCAGCGAATCGGTAGTTTTATTTGCTTTTACGAAGCGCTTGAAGCGTCTGAAGTTCCCTCCGAAGAATCATCCGATGAAGTCTCCTCTTCGGGCTTTTCAAAGTTCAGCTTAGTGTAGTCATATTCATAGCCGACATCATTACGCCACTGTTCGATTGCGCTGTTTGCAGTCTCTTCCTGTTCATTTGCGGTAAGAGTTTCTTTGACTTCGGCTTTATACTCGGCAATTTCCTTATCGGTAAGAACAGCGTCGCTTGTGTACTGGAGTATATAGTAGCCTCTGTCGGTGGGGATAAGACCCGAAATATCACCGGGCTTTTCAAGCTTGTATAATTCCTCATACAGAGTATCGTACATAGCGGTAGTGCCGTTAATTATAAGAGTTGTCTCGCCCTCTGTCGCTTCGCTGTAGTCCGAGCTGTATTCTTTTATTACAGCGTCAAAGTCTGTGCCTTCGGTCGCCTTCTTGAGTGCGGCTTCAGCCTTGCTCTTGATTTCTGCGAGCTTTTCGTCACGCTGTTTGTTTATTGATTCGATATCGGCACCGCTTTCATTTCTTGCCGCAGAAAGCTCTGCAGCGTCGGAGGGGTCAAGCTTTATGCAGATGTATTTTATGTTGCGTGAACCCTCGGGGAGCCATACCTTCTGATATTCCGAATCGCTCTCGTATGATGAAACATTCTTCTTATAGGCTTCCTTTGCTTCGTCTACAAGCTTTGTAACATATTCATCGACCTGCTCGTCGGTGATAACGATATCCTTGTAAATGTAATCAAGCACCTTTTTCTGAATGAAAGTGTTTGTCTGCCACTTGAGGAATACTTCTTCCGTAAGACCGAAACCTGAAATATAATCTTTGAACAGTTCCTTTTCTTTTTCAAGCAGTTTTGCCTTATCGTCGTCGGATATCTCGGTTTCGGACGAGGTTGTGTCATCGGTCATGCCGAGTGCTTCTTTAGCCTTCGTCTCGAATGTTTCGTACCAGCCGTCAAGATTTTCCTGATACGCTTTGTCTATCTCTTTCATATCATCTTCGGTCAGCTTGTCAAGACCGAGTTCTTCAGCTTTTTTCAGGATTAACTTCTCGTTTGAGAGCATATCTATGATGTTCTTCCTGTAATACTTTGCGTACTGCTCATAGTCCGAGCTTGTTTCATCAAGACCGTAGTTTGCAATAGTAAAAGCGTACTCGGCGTAGAAGTCCTTGAAGGTGATATCGTAGTATTCTTTTTCCTCAGCGGAAAGAGAATCGGAGGTAACCCACGCTACTATGTCTTCATCCTTTGCAGTCCATATGCTCTGAACGCTTGTAGTGTTATCTTCCGAAGATGATTCAAATAAGCTGTCGCTGCATCCCGTAAACATCATTGCACAGGCAAGAACCGCAGCAACCGATGCCGTTGTTTTCTTCATATCAAATTGATCCTTTCGTTTTTTAAAACCGTGCGTTTTGTGAAAAGTGCATAACGCACCGATGTGACTATATAAGTATATCACAAATTTCAAAAAAATCAAAACAATTTTTTCAAAAATAGGATGAATTTTTTGTGAAAATGTGTTATACTTAAAAAAATATGACCATATGCGGTGCAGATAAGCGTAAAATACGCTTCTGCCGTTTAATTTTACGGAGGTAGAAAAGTTGAAAAGACTCTTGAAATATATAAGACTTGCCGCACTTGCGATGGCTGTGACGCTCGCATTATGCGCCTGCTCGGGTGCGGATGAAAGCTCGTGCGAAGAATCTTCTCAGGTGTATGTTGAAAATACCGGCGCAAAAGTCGGATACATATATAACCAGGAAGTGTCAAGAGATAATATGACATATATGTTCGAGAAGAGCCGTAAGGATATCGAAACGGCGCTCGGACTTGAGACCTGTTATGTCGATTGCGTTGCGGTATCGCAGTTTGAGAATGCGGTAAAGGCGCTGAAGAACGAGGGCTGTACGATAATAATCTCCGCTTCTCATGTGTTTGCAAATTCCGCCCTCAGCTACGCAAAGCAGGATAAGGATGTGTATATCTTAAGCTACGGCGGAACTGCTTCGCTGTCCAATCTGACCACCTTTCAGCCAAAGCTGTATCAGCCTGCATTTGTATGCGGAACCGTTGCGGCGTGGAATTCTTCTTCGCACAAGATAGGCGTTGTGGCAGACGATATGATGTACTGTTCAAACGGCGTTGTCAATGCGTTTATACTGGGTATCCAGCAGATATATAAAGAGCGTGAGACGGATGTAGAGATAATCTATGCCGAAACAAAACAGCAGACAGAAACCGCCGTCAATACTCTTAAAGAGAAAGGCTGTGACGTTGTTTTCTCCTATCAGTCGGATGACTACTGTATGTATTACTGCGACAGTATAGGATTAAGGTCGATAGGCTTCACCAACGATACCGAATATTCCGCACCTAAATACGGACTTGTCGGATATTATCTCAACTGGGCGACTTTCATAACCGATACGGTCAGAACCTGCATAAACGACAACTTCCTGCCCGAAGCGTACATAGGCGGTATCAATGAGGCGTTTGTCAAGCTGACGCCGTATTCAGCCGCCTGCAAGAAAGAAACCATCACCATTTCCGACACGCTTTACGATTATGTGAAGAAGGGCAAAGCCAAGATATTCGAGGGTGAGATAAGAGACAAGGACGGGCTCGCAAGAGTCGGCTCGGGCGGAGTTCTTGAACACGCTGAGATATTATCGATGGATTATCTTGTATACGGCGTTACCTATATGGCTTCTCTTATAGAGCCGATAGACAATCCGCTTTCATCCGACCTTACCGTTAAAACGGAATATGTCTCATGATCTGCATTTGGTAATAATTGTACTTGACTTAGCGCAACCTTTGTGATAAAATCAATAGCTGTGAGTTCGCAAAATCCTCACTTTCCGTAAATACGGATAAAACAAAACTACGAAAGGACAATTTAATATGCGAAACAAAAAAGTCCTGTTTATCACACAGGGAGCCGTTATCGCAGCCATCTATGTCGTGCTGACATATTTAGTCAACCTTCTCGGACTTGCAAACGGCGTTATTCAGGTGCGTCTTTCTGAGGCACTGACCATTCTGCCGGTATTTACTCCGGCGGCTATCCCGGGAGTGTTTATCGGATGTCTTATCTCAAATCTGATAAACGGTGCAGTTATCTGGGATGTTATTTTCGGAAGCCTTGCAACGCTTGTCGGTGCAATAGGCACTTATCTTCTGAAAAACAGGAGCAAATGGCTTGCTCCCATTCCGCCCATAGCGGCAAACACAATAGTAGTTCCGCTTCTTCTGACTTATGCGTACGGAGTACCCGATGCGCTGTGGTTCTCGGCACTTACCGTGTGTGCCGGAGAAGTAATATCCTGCGGAATTCTCGGAATGGCGCTGTATCACGGACTTGACAACAAATATTGCAGGCGTTTATTCTTATC
>JAEDNF010000198.1 GCA_016302655.1 Oscillospiraceae bacterium
ACCAGAAAGGAAATAGTAACATGAAAGCAAAGAGAATTCTTGCAGGAATTCTTGCAGCAAGTGCAGCAGTTTCACTGGCAGCTTGCTCAAGCAATTCAACTTCATCAACTGGCACTACATCTTCTACTTCTACAGGAGACACAAGCTCAACAGAAAGCAACGCTTCTACAGACGCTTCTTCAACAGAGACTCCTTCGGGCGAAAAGCTCACTCTTAAGGTTCTGACACATCGTACAGACCGTAAGGATGACGGCTCACTCGACGCTATGACAGACGCTTTTGAAGAAAAGTACAACTGCACAGTTGAGTATCAGGCATTCAAGGATTATGCAGGCGATGTTTCCACAATGATGAACACCAAGGAATACGGCGATGTTCTCATGATCCCCGATACAGTAAAGCTTGCTGACCTTTCTTCATTCTTCGAGCCTCTCGGTTCTTACGACGAACTCAAGGATAAGTACAGATGGGCTGACCAGAAGATGTACGACGGTACTGTATACGGTCTCGCTCATGTTGGTACTGTTGCAGGCGGTATCTGCTACAACAAGAGAGTATGGAAAGAGGCAGGTATCACAACTCTTCCCAAGACAGCAGAAGAATTCATCGCTGACTTAAAGCTCATCAAGGAAAAGTTCCCGGATACAATTCCTTACTACACAAACTACAAAGACGGAAGCTGGACATTGTGCCAGTGGTGCAGCCTTGTAATATCCGCTTCGGGCAACCCCAACTACGAAACAGATAAGCTGACAAAGAAGGAAGATCTCTTAGTTGAAGGCGACGCTTACTACAATGTATTCAAGATGATGTATGATATATTCTCCGACTCATCTCTTATTGAAGGCGATCCTATCTCTTCCGACTGGGAAGGTTCAAAGCTTATGATCGCTAAGGGCGAAGTTGCTACTATGACAATGGGTTCATGGGCAGTTTCACAGTTCAAGCAGATTGCAGAAGAAAACGGCCTTAACCCCGATGATATCGCATATATGCCCGCTCCCTTCTCTAAGGACGGCAAGCAGTACGCTCAGACAAGTGCAGACTACTGCATGGGTGTAAACAAGAATTCCGATGACGCTCACAAGGATCTCGGTAAGAAGTATATCGAATGGTTCATAGCTGAATCCGGTTTCTCTAAGGCTGAGGGCGGCGTTAACGCACTTCAGGGCAGCGAAATGCCTGATTACCTCACAGACTTCGCAGATTGCGAACTGTTTACAGCTACTCCCGCTCCCGAAGGTCTTGTAGGCGTATGGAACGCTATCGACAAGGAATCCGAAGTAGGTATCTGGGACGGCGATGCTGCTAACTTCAAGCTCCAGATGGCTGAGGCTGCATTTGCAGCTAAGGGCGACGCAGGCTTCAAGGAAATTGTTGACGCCGTAAACGCTAAGTGGAATGCTACAAGAGACGCAAACGCTGATCTCGCTGCATATCTTGGCTAATTAACTCGCTATCGTATTTTCTTCATAGATACTCCAAACACACAAACCATGTACGGAAAGGCGAAAGTCTTTCCGTACTGGTTTTATAGGGGCATTTTAAAAATTTACTAAATTTAGAAAATATTTCTTGAAAGGACGGTAATTATGGCTTATAACGGCGTTGCCAATCCCGGTAAACGACGCACCCTCGGTCAATGGCTGAGAGGATATACGGGTCAGAAATATCTCACTACCGTGCTGTTCCTCGCTGTACCGATTGCGCTTCTGGTTCTTTTCACAATCATCCCTGCAATTAATATGATAATCTTCAGTTTCCAGCAGCGTGACCAGCTTGGTCTTAATGTAGAGTGGGTAGGACTTGATAATTACAAGACGCTTTTTACGGATATGTCCTATCTGTCTACGCTTATAAACAGCTTGTACTACTTTGTTGGCTCGTTCATTCAGCTCGGACTTGCCCTCTTCATAGCTACTCTGCTTTGCTCAAAAATAAAGTTTGCAGGGGTTTTCAAGGGTGTAATTTTCTTCCCGTATCTGATGAACGGCGTTGCGGTAGCTCTGATATTCCAGAGATTCTTCAGAGGAGACGACGGCGGAACGCTGAACTCCATAATAGCATTGTTCGGAGCAGATCCGATAAAATGGCTGTCAAACACATCGCTTAACAACTGGTGTCTTGTGTTTGCTTCGGTATGGCGCTATATCGGCTTTGATATACTTATGTTTATAGGTGCGATACAGTCTATTTCACCCGATATCTATGAAGCTGCTGACCTTGACGGAGCGAATGCATGGCAGAAGTTCTGGCATATCATCTTCCCCGGAATACGCACCATAATTGCCCTTCAGCTTATACTTGCCATAAAAGGCGCCGCATCGGTATTCGAGATACCGTATATCATTACAGGCGGTAAGTTCGGAACATCGACCTTCGTTATAAAGACGATAGAAACAGGCTTCCAGTATCAGAAGATCGGTCTTGCGTCTGCAATGGCGATAGTTCTGCTGATAATCATACTGATAATTACCGTAATACAGAAGATATTCTTCAAAGAGAAAAGGTAGGTGAGGTACTTTGGCTAACTTATTAAACGCAGAAGAAAAAACTTTTGACATGAGCAAATACAAATTCAAGGAAATGCCGAAAGCAGTCAGAGTCCTTATCTCTATTGCAAAATACGCAGTGCTTGTATTTGCCTGTCTGATAGTAATCATCCCCCTGGTAGTCGTTCTGCTGGGTTCACTTAAAACTCACGACGATTTCCTTTCAAGCGGAGCGTTCGATCTTCCGCAGGTTATCGAGCTTACTAACTTCCAGACAGCATTCATCCAGGGCGATGTAATGAGAGGTCTTATCAATACTGCGATAATACTGGTCTTCTCCTGTGTCGGAACAATAATTACAGGCACTATGACCGCCTTTGTAGTACAGCGTTTTTCAATGGCGTTCACAAAGATGGTAAAGGCAGTATTTCTCGTTGCCGCACTTCTCCCCAACATTTCCATGCAGGTAACGGTATTCCAGATAGTTCATATGCTCGGACTTTATGATACTCTGGCAGCACCGATAATCCTGTATATAGGCACGGATATAGTATCGATATATATCTTTATTCAGTTCCTTGAGAATATCTCGGTATCGCTTGACGAGAGTGCGATACTTGACGGATGCTCCTATCCGAGAGTATACTGGAGCATTATTCTCCCTATGCTCCGCCCCGCTATTGCTACAGTGCTTGTAATCAAGTTCGTTAGTATCTATAACGACTTCTACACCGCAAACCTGTATATGCCCAGCGACGGACTCGAAGTAGTATCGACCGCACTTTACAGATTCATTGGCCCTTACGGTTCAAAGTGGGAGATAATCTTTGCAGGTGTTATCATCTGTATAATACCGACGCTGATTATTTTCCTTTCAATGCAGAAGTTTATTTACAGCAACCTCGTTTCGGGATCGGTTAAGGAGTAATCCAAACGGCGATCCGACGAAAAGCTGATAAGCTAAGCGAAATATAAAGCTGACCGCACCCGATGCTTCGGGTGCGGATTAATTTTACCGGTTATAAAGCGGCAGACAGACTCCGAGTTTTCGGAGCCTGTCTGCTTACTTACCGTATGAAGAAATGGGATGAATTATCAGAAAATTGCAACTAC
>JAEDNF010000199.1 GCA_016302655.1 Oscillospiraceae bacterium
CGACAGCGCAACAGGCTACTTCATTCAGCAGTACAAGAACGGTGCTTGGACTCATGTAAGACAGCTTGCGAGAAACACGGCGACTACATTCACAGCATCGGGACTTACTCCGTCAACGAAGTACCAGTACAGAATCAGAGCTTATTACACAAGCGGAGATACAACCGTATACGGTGAGTACAAGTATGTAAGCCCCACTACAAGACCGAATAACTTGACAGGTATCAAGGCGTCTTCGACCGCAAACTCGATAACTTTCAGCTGGGCTAAGAATGACAGCGCAACAGGCTACTTCGTTCAGCAGTATAAGAACGGTGCTTGGACTCATGTAAGACAGCTTGTAAGAAATACAGCTACAACTTATACCGCAACAGGACTTACTCCGTCAACTAAGTACCAGTACAGAATTAGAGCTTACTACACAGACGGAACTACCACCACCTACAGTGATTATAAGTATGTAAGCCCCACAACAAGACCTACCAACCTGACCGGTGTGAAGGTAACTTCAACTGCAAATACGGTAACGCTGAGCTGGGATAAGAATAACTCGGCAACCGGATACTTTGTTCAGCAGTATAAGAACGGTGCTTGGACTCATGTAAGACAGCTTGCAAGAAATACTGTTACTACATACACAGCAACAGGTCTTAATCCGTCAACTACTTATCAGTTCAGAATAAGAGCTTATTACACAGACGGCACTACAACCACATACAGCGACTACACGCAGACGCTGACGGTTACTACAAAGGCATAATAACAACGGGCATCGGAAAATCACCGATGTCCGTTATTATTTGAAATACTCTTCACAATCTTTTTTGCAAAAACCCTCAAAATAATTCAATTTGCTATTGACGAAAACGATTACATATGTTAAACTAACCATAAGAATTCACAGCTGATTCTATGGAGGGGTTATGAAGAAGTACAGATTCAATGACAGCACGCTTGATATGAAGGAGCGTGTAGCTGATTTGCTGTCACGGCTTACCATTGACGAAAAGGCGTCAATGCTGTCAAGCCACATGGCGGCAGTCCCGAGACTTGGGATAAAGGAATGGTATGTGGGCGCTGAGATAGCAAGAGGATATGTTTCAAGAAACCCCGATGAACCTACAACGGTTTTTCCTCAGCCTATCGGTATGTCAGGCACATTTGATACGGAGCTTATGCAGCAGCTTGGACTTGTAGCCGGCAAAGAGGCAAGAGTGATGAACAAGAGGCATCCCGAAGGACACCTAATGCTGTGGGGACCTACCGTTGATATGTGCCGCAATCCGCTCTGGGGAAGAAATGAAGAGGGCTACGGCGAAGATCCGTACCTTACCGGAGAGATGTCTGCGGCATATACAAGAGGACTTGCCGACAGGCACGGCGAGTATTATCAGACGATACCCACACTTAAGCACTTCTGCGCAAATAATACGGAGAATAACAGAGGTTCGGCTTCGTCAGATGTAGATATGAGAACGCTGAACGAGTACTATTATGCGGCTTTTGAACCGGCAGTTACAAGGGGCGGCGCATATTCGGTGATGGCGGCGTATAACGAGCTGTCGGGCGTTCCGGCTGTAATTAATCCCGATATACAGAAGATACTCAAAGATAAATGGGGACTCGGTTTTGTCGTGACCGACGGCGGCGATTTCTCACAGAATGTATTATACCACGAGTACAGTACATCCCACGCCGAGACTATTGCACTTGCGATAAAGAACGGCACCGATGTAATGACCGACAACGATGACCTTGTAAAAGCGGCGGCGCTTGAGGCTTATAAAAGCGGAATGATAAGCGAAGCGGATATAGACAAGGCGCTTTTTAATACAATGCTCGCAAGGTTCAGACTCGGCGAATTTGATGAAGAACATCCTTTTTCCGATATAGATGAAAACTGCATTGACTGCGATAAGCACAGAGAGATAAACCACCGTGCC
The DNA here is from genome assembly GCA_016302655.1 of Oscillospiraceae bacterium. Lineage (GTDB taxonomy): Bacteria > Bacillota > Clostridia > Oscillospirales > Ruminococcaceae > Ruminiclostridium_E. The sequence continues at coordinate 1,944 of JAEDNF010000199.1, forward strand.
GCACTCGAACAGATGGTACTGCTTAAAAATGACGGAATACTTCCGCTTGATACAAAAAAGAGCTTGGCGGTAGTTGGACTTAACGGCAACGCAAACCTTATGGACTGGTATACCGGCTATTCGTCATATAATATTTCAATTGCGGACGGACTTAAAGAAAAATTCGCCGATGTAAAGTACGATAACGGCTGTGACCATGTAGTGATAAAATCGGAGCTTACAGGCAGATATCTCGGAGTCGCCGATGATGATACGCTGAGTGCCATATATGACAGGGACGATCCCAGAGCCGTTTTTGAAAAAGCGGAATACACAAACAGCGAGACCACATACCGTTCATTATTCAATAATAAATACATAACCGAAGCTTCTGTCAAATGCGACAGCGAGACTACATTCAGATGGTTTTCACAGGAGATAATGAAACCACAGGAATATTGCGGAAAAGTGATTTACAGAACTTATTTCGGCAAGGTGCTGAGCTGTGACAACAGCGGAAAGCTCGTACTTGATAAGCCTTTCGGCATTACAGACGGCAAGCTGTTCAGCGAGGAAGTTATATCCGACGGAATATCCCGTGCCGCAGAGCTTGCAAAGTCCTGCGACTGCGCTGTTATATGCGTCGGAAACGATCCTATGATAGTTGCCCGTGAGATGTATGACAGAACTACTCTTGCGCTCGCACCGCACGAGAGCCTGCTTGCAAAAAAGGTTCACGAGGCAAACGCTTCTTCTGTGCTTGCAATAGTGTCAAGCTATCCTTACGCCGTATGTGAAGAGCAGGAGTATATGCCTGCAATCATTTACACTACCCACGCAGGTCCCGAGCTCGGACGGGCGTTTGCTAAGGTACTTTCGGGTGAGTATTCGCCTGCCGGAAGACTTGCTCAGACATGGTACAAAAGCGAGCTTGAGCTTGCGCCTATCGAGAGCTACGATATAATAGAAAATGATATGACTTATCTTTATTATAAAGGTAAGCCGCTTTACCCGTTCGGCTACGGGCTCAGCTACGCAAAGTTTGCTCATTCGGACTTTGAAGTGACCGATAACGGTGACAGCATAAAAGTATCTCTGAATGTGAAAAACGAGTCGCAGACGGACGCTGACGAGGTCGTTCAGATATATTTCAGGGCGGAAGCTCCATCGGTAAAGCGCCCGATAAAACAGCTTGCCGCATTCAGACGGGTGCATATTCCTCACGGCGAGATGTACCATCTTGAATTTGATATAGACAAGAAAGAGCTTCGCTTCTATGATACCGCAAGCGAGCGATTTATTGTAGAGCAGGGCGAATATACATTCTTTGAGGGTGCGTCAAGCGAGGATATAAGGCAAAGCAGGAAGATTAATGTCAGCGGAGAGACTTTGCCTTTAAGGGAGCTTTCTAAGTGTGTTTACGCCAAGAACTATGACGGCAAATACAACACGAAAATGTGTTACTCCAAAAAGCTCGAACAGCATTATATGCAGGGCGGCGGACTTCTCTACAACAGATGTGCCATAGGTGACGCAAAGAATATTGAGCTTGTCTGTGCAAGCAATTCAAACAGCGGTAATATCACGGTCAGCCTTGACGGTAAAAAGCTGTGCGAGGTGCTTGTAAAGCCTACGGTGGATATCACAAGATTCGATACCGTTACCGCAGAGCTTTGCCTTGA
>JAEDNF010000200.1 GCA_016302655.1 Oscillospiraceae bacterium
ATAGTTATTGAGTGCACACTAATTATATCAAAATAAAGCAGTAATTTCAATAAAAGCGGCGTATTGCGTTTTCATAATATCGCAACAGAATATAAAAAACGGGACTGCAAACGCAGTCCCGTCAATTAAATATACTTATCAGTTGCCTCTCATGTTATAGTCGGCAGCAAGTAAAGCAGAAGCTTTTGCCAACTTATGAATATACACAAAAGGTCCAATCAGGATAAACGAACCGAGTATACCCCACAGCCAGTAGTCGACTGCACCGAACGAATACATGATTCCTCTTCTTATAAGCTCATTGCCCATTCTTGACGAAATATTGTGGTACCATACAAGAAATCCGATTCCGAAAGTAAGCGGTCCGATAAGGAAGAACATAAGGCAATAGTGCATTGTCTTTTTGCCGTCCATTCTTGCTATTACATTGATATCCTCGGATATGCCCGAATAGAAGACTAACGAATAAATGCCGAATGTTATGATGTTGAGAAGTATGAACTTAAGAAGTCCTCTGCTCGTATTCAGCATTCTTGCCGCACCGTACTGCTGATACTGGGGCTGACCGTAAGGCTGCTGATATTGAGGCTGCTGGTACTGGGGCTGCTGATACTGGGGCTGTCCGTAAGGCTGCTGGTACTGCTGTCCCTGTGAGGAATAGTTGTTATAGTTCTGATTTTCCATATAAACCTCCAAAAAATAAAATTTTGCATCTCTATGATAACACAAATCATAACTAAAGTCAATATAATTGTTAACCGAACTTAACAAAATCAGCTTGCAGAATCGATCGGTTATTACGGTGTTTACTTGGTTGCGGCGTCGGCATAAGCATAATTGCTGTATACCGTTGTTGTTCCGATAACCTTATATGCTCTTATGGCAAACTTATATCCGGTGCCGGATGCAAGACCTGTCTTAGCGTATGCTACCGAAGAACCCGTAAGTCTTTCCTGACGTATCCACTTTCCGTCTGTAAGCATATAAATATCAAATCCGTCTGCGTCGGCAGCTTTGTTCCAGTTGAGTCTTACCGCAGTCGGTGCAGAGATCGCCATGCGGAAGTTTTTTATATCCTAGGTGCGGTAGCTGCAGTGATCTCACCGCTGTAACTGCCGTATACCCTCTTTTCGCCGCTTACACGGAACGAGCGCAGTCTGAACTTATATTCGGTAGAGGATGAAAGTCCCGTTATCTTATACGATACCGAACTCTGACTGTTGATAGTAGCGATTATTCTCCAGCTGCCGTCTATGTACCGTTCGATTATACATCCCGAAGAGGTGGTATTCTTATCCCACTTGAGAGTAACCGATGATGATGTTCTCGCACCGAGCGAAACGCCGGTTATAGTTTCGGGCGCTGTCATCTCTGCAATTACGGGAGCTCCTGCGCTGTAAAGCTTTTCTCCGTTGTTTATTACATATGCCCTGAGTCTGAATCTGTACCAGGTTGCCGCACTGAGTCCTGTGAACTTGTGCGATACACAGCTGTTGCTTGTCTTGTCTGCGGCTACCTTCCAGGTGCCGTTGTCCGCAACTTCAAGCACATATCCGTCTGCGGTTTCATTCTTATCCCATCTGAAAGTTACGGAAGAAGATGTGCGTGCGCTCATTACAAATCCGGTCGTATCATCGGGACGAGTCACGGCCTTGATCTCATTGGCTGTTACGCCGAGATACTTCATATCGCAGGTTGCGAGCATACATATCTTACCGACATCGTTTGAAGTCATACCGTTGCTTTCAAGAACAGAGGCGATAGAAGCCGCTTTATAATACGCCTTGCCGTCAGCTACGCTGTCGGCGTCAAGCGCCGCATCCCAGCTGTAGTCGCTTGCTCTTTCGAGAATAAGTCGGGGTGCGCTGTTACCGCTGTAGGATATAACTATATCATAACTGCCGTTTGCATAAGTTCCGTCCTCGTACAGAGTCTTTGAAGACCATGCGGAAATGCTCTCGCCGGTGTTTTCATCGTCATTGCCTGAAGCCGCAACAGCCGAAACTCCTTTGTATGTCATATTGCAGGTAGCAAGCATACATATCTTGCTTACATCGCTTTGCGTCATACTGTTCTTTTCAAGAGCAGCCGTGATAGACGCCGCTTTATAATATGCCTTGCCGTCAGATACGCTGTCTGCTTCAAGCGCCGCATCCCAGCTGTAATCGCTTGCTCTTTCAAAAATAAGTCGGGGTGCGCTGTCGCCGCTGTATGAAATCACTATATCATACTTTCCGTCGGCATAAGCGCCGCTTGAATACAGCACCTTTGAGTTCCACTGTGATATTTCTTCGGTGGGAGTAACGGGATCATCGCTTCCGCTTTCGCCGTTAATGGTATCCATCATAGCATTTATGACGCTGACGGCATTTGAATATAACTCGTTTGTTGAACGGTTGATAAAGCCGAAGCTCTCGCTTGTGCCGGTATTTGAAGCATTGTTGTCCCAAAGCACGCAGACAATTCCCGCTTTTTTTGCCTTAGATATATAGTCCTTTGCCCATTCGACACGCTCATCGGTATTATTGAAGTCCGAAGCGCCGAACTCACCGATTATTATAGGCACATTTTTATCCGTCTGTATCTTTACAAGATCGGTCATTATAGATTCAAGCGTAGAAGGATTATAGCCGCCGTACTTGTTATACGACTTATATATATGCGATTCGGAAGAATCCATAGTAAACGAATACGGCTCGTAAGCGTGAACGGAAAGTGCGATATTTCCCGAATTTTCGGGTATCTCTATTGCGTTTACTGCATTATAGTTATCCGACGCATGATATCCGGGTATCATAAGCAGGCGGTTCTTGTTGTTGTCCGAACTGCTTGCTCTTACCGTATCAATAAAAACCTTGTTGAGAGCATTTATGTACGACCAGGAATAAGAGTCGCCGTTGCCCCATTCAACACTGCTGTCGTATGTCTGTCTGGGCTCGTTCATTCCCTCGAACACAAGGTGATAGTCGTATGACGAAAAAGTCTCGCTTACCTGACTCCATATATCGCCCAGTTTTTTCTTTGCCGCCGCAAGCGTATCATCGGTAAAGCGGTCAACATTCGCCCAGTTCTCGTGATGAGCGTTAAGTATTACAAACATACCGTTGTTGTATGCAAAATCAACGGTATTTTTTACATAAGCCATCCAGTCGGCGTCAACAAGATAGGTGTCTGTTGCCGAGTCGTAGCTGAGATGCTGATACCATGTTGTAGGTATTCTGACCGTATTGAAGCCAAGAGCCTTGACTTTATCGATAAGCGCCTGTGTAGGCTCGGGATTTCCCCATGCGGTAGCCGTCTGCTGAGGTGTAGGATCGTCCGACCAGTAGGTGCAGTCAAGCGAATTGCCGAGATTCCAGCCTATAGTCATTTCGCTCGTTATTTCCCACGCCGTAGGATATACTTCCGCCGCAGAAGCCGCAGGCGCTGTTACTGCCAAAGCCGAGACAGCCACAGCCGAACATAAAAGCATAGAAAAAGCTCTTTTGGTTTTTGCCGCAATTAATTTCATCATAACCCTCCTGTGCCGTATCTCTCCGATAAAGCGGAGAAATCGTTTTCATTCTTTCAGTATAACATCGTAAAT
>JAEDNF010000201.1 GCA_016302655.1 Oscillospiraceae bacterium
ATTATCAATAATGCGTTTGTGGAAATCAAGGACGGCAAGGTTTATGTCACGCTTCCCGACACGCATACGCTGACAACTTCAAATCAGACAACCGTAACTGTACTTGATAAAGACGGAAATGCCGTAAAGGGTGTATCTGTAACAATCAAGGACAAAACAACAGAAAAGACCGCATCAACAGATGCAAACGGCAAGGTAACTCTGCCCGTTAAGACTTCAAGCGGCGGCGGTTCTTCATCGGGCGGCAGCTCCGGCGGTGGCGGTGGCAGCTATATAAGCGCGAATACCACAAATGTTAGGGTGACGGACAAGGACAGCAAAACTGTTAATGTTACCAAGACAACCGACAAGGATGGTAATGTTACTTTGACGCTCCCGACCGGGAAAACTCTCGACAGTGGTAACTTCTATACCGTTATCACAACCGACAAAACCGGCAAGGCAAAGGCTGATGTTAGTGTAACTCTAAAGGATAAGAGCGGAAAGGTAGCTAATGGCACGACCGATAAAAATGGTACACTTATTCTTCCTGCAATAAAGCACTCAGCATATATTGTAGGATATGATGACGGCACTTTCAAACCTGACAGCGATATGTCAAGAGCAGAAGCAGCTGCTATATTTGCAAGACTTATTGCTGAAGCAAAAGGCGAAACCGTAAGCGGTAAATCTTCATTTGCTGATGTGTCGAGTAAAGAATGGTATTCTTCATATGTAGGCTATCTTGAAAAATATGATGTCATAAATGGCTACAATGACGGAACATTCAAACCCGACGCATCTGTTACAAGAGCTGAATTCGTTTCAATGGCTGTGAGATATTACGGCTTGTTTAACGAGGTTAAGACTGTGGCAAACACTACAAAATACACAGATGTTGACAGTAGCTATTGGGCTGTTAAGGATATTTCCTATGCAAAATCAATCGGTTGGCTCAACGGTTATGCAGACGGAACTTTCAAGGGTGATAACAATATTACCCGTGCAGAGGTTGTAACGGTTGTAAACCGTGCAACAAACCGAACGGCTGATAAGGAGTATATAAACGCTAACCTCACAAAGCTCAATCAGTTCACAGACCTCAAAACCAACACACATTGGGCTTGGTATGACATTCTTGAAGCAGCAAATGAGCATCTTGGAATAGTACACGCTGACGGAGAAACTTGGGTGAAATAAATTGAATACAGTATAAATCGGAGCAATTGAAAAATATCAGTTGCTCCTTTTATATTGTTGGAGGAGGTAAACAACTTGCTTGCAAGTTGTAGCATAGCAAAACTAAGTTTTGCGTAGCGTAGGAGGTGAAATCTATGCAGGAGGAAGTTGAAAACAGGACAGTTACATTATCAATCAATACAACAAAAATGACAGGCAGAGTTTTGAAAGAAGCGTTGCGCAAGTATCTTGCATATCAAAAAGCCAAATCACAAGGAAAGGCATACAAGGATGTAAAGCCGACAGGCAAACAATCCGTAAAACAGCTTATAGGGCAAAATCAAGGTGTTACAAATGTGGATATAGAAGACAAAAGTATCAAGGATTTTGAGAGAATAGCCCGAAAATACGGAGTAGATTATGCCGTAAAAAAGGATAAATCCTCAGAGATTCCAAGGTATCTTGTTTTCTTTAAGGCAAGAGACGGTGATGCACTTAATGCCGCTATGAACGAATATGCTAATAAGCAGCTTCAAAAGCAAAGTAAGCCATCGCTTCTTAAAAAGCTCAAATCACTCGGAGAACTTGTTAAGACCAAAGAGCCGAAAGTCAGGAACAAGAATAAGGAGTTGGATTTATGAAGCAAATAAATTATAAGAAACTCATTATTCCCAATATTCCCTATGTCTTTATAGCTCTGTTCGGTACAAAAATTGTTCAGGGCTATCGGCTTTCTCCGGGTACTGACTTGTCGCAGAAGCTCATACACCTTAATATCGGTTACAGCGAAGCGTTTTCAAATTTTATGCCGAGCTTTCACCCGACAGATTTTCTGCTCGGCATTGTGTGCGCTGCAATACTGCGGATTGTAGTGTATGTGAAAGGAAAAAACGCAAAAAAGTTCCGTAAGAATGAGGAATACGGCTCGGCACGTTGGGGTACTCACGATGATATTGCTCCCTATATTGATCCCGTATTTGAAAATAACATATTGCTCACTCAAACGGAACGGCTCACGATGAACAGCCGCCCGAAAGATCCGAAAACGGCAAGAAATAAAAATGTTCTTGTCATAGGTGGTTCGGGTTCGGGTAAAACGAGGTTTTTCATAAAGCCCAACCTTATGCAAATGCACTCAAGCTACGTAGTTACCGATCCGAAAGGCAGTATCCTTGTTGAGTGCGGAAAGCTACTGCAAGAGAACGGCTACCGTATAAAGGTGTTTAATACTATCAACTTCAAAAAGTCAATGCACTACAATCCATTTGCATATATCCACAGCGAAAAGGATATTTTGAAGCTGGTAACAACACTGATTACCAATACCAAAGGCGAAGGTAAAGGCGGTGATGATTTTTGGGTGAAAGCCGAAACGCTGCTGTATTGTGCCTTAATAGGATTGATATGGTACGAAGCACCGCCCGAAGAACAAAACCTTGCAACACTTGTTGCATTTATCAATGCTATGGAGGTTCGTGAGGACGATGAGAGCTTTAAGAACAATGTAGACCTTGCATTTGAGGAATTGGAAGCAAGAGAGCCGGAGCATTTTGCTGTAAGGCAATATAAGAAATACAAGCTTGCTGCCGGAAAAACAGCAAAAAGTATCAATATTTCCTGCGGTGCTCGGCTTGCTCCGTTTGATATTTCGGAGCTTAGAGAAATAACGATGTATGATGAATTGGAGCTTGACACTCTCGGAGATAAAATCTTTATCAATGAAAAGGATAAGAACGACAAGCGTTATCAAAAAACAGCTCTTTTCCTCATAATGTCAGATACGGACACTACTTTTAATTTCCTGATAGCAATGATATACTCACAGCTGTTTAATCTGCTCTGCGAAAAGGCGGACGATGTTTACGGCGGCAGACTTCCCGTTCATGTCAGATGTCTTATAGACGAATGTGCGAACATTGGTCAGATACCTAACCTTGAGAAGCTGATGGCGACTATTCGTTCAAGAGAAATATCGGCGTGTCTTGTGCTTCAGGCGCAAAGCCAGCTCAAAGCATTGTATAAAGAAAGCGCCGATACAATAATCGGCAACTGCGACACTTCCATATTCCTTGGCGGAAAAGAGCCTACAACGCTCAAAGAGCTGAATCAGTCGCTCGGTAAGGAAACGATAGACACCTACAACACAGGCGAAAGTCGCGGCAGAGAGGTTTCGCACAGTCTGAATTATCAAAAGCTCGGCAAAGATCTTGCCACAGTGGACGAATTATCCGTTCTTGACGGCGGTAAATGTATCTTGCAGCTTCGAGGTGTACGCCCGTTTAAGTCTGATAAGTACGATATTACGAAACATCCGAAATATAAATATTTATCGGACGCAAACCCGAAAAATGCTTTTGACATAGAAAAATATCTAAAATGCAGATTAAAGGTTAAGGACGATGAGGCTTATGAAACCTTTG
>JAEDNF010000202.1 GCA_016302655.1 Oscillospiraceae bacterium
AAGCCACAGACTCAACTCTGTGGCTTATTACTATAAGAAAAGGAATATTATGGAAAACAGAAAATTTTCTTACGAGTACATACCGGAGTTTGCCGACTGCGACAGGCAATATAATCTTAAACCGCAGGTACTGCTTGCCTGGTGCGCCGAAATTGCCGGAAATCATCTTCGCAGCAGAAATATAACCCGTGAGCAGATGTGGGAGGACGGTCAGGTCTTCCTGCTTACCCGTGCGGCAATGTGTTTCGACAGTATGCCGAGATATAACAACAAGATAATTCTGACTACCTGGGAGGCAGGCACAAAAGGCTCGCAGTTCATAAGACGCTTTACCGTGACAGATACCGACGGCAAACTGTTATGCGATGTGGATACAATGTGGGCGCTTGTAAATCCCCACACGCATAAGATATGCAGACCGTCAGAATATATCTATGAGCTTATCCCGTGCGAAGACGGGGTACAAGCGTCAATTGAAAAGTTCAAGGCAGAAAATCCCGTAAAAATCAAGGACTATACTTTTGTCTACAGCGATATCGATCCTAACGGTCATGTCAATAATGGTACTTATCTTCGCCTTATGAGCGACATAATTCCCGACGAGCTTATTTCAAAGGACTACAGACAGCTCAGGATCAATTTTATCCACGAATGCAGACAAGGCGAGACAATAGAACTTATGCTCGACAGAAAAGACAATATCTGCACCGTTGAAGGCAGATTCAAGGACGGAAGAGTCAGCTTTGAGGCACAGGCAGAATTCTGTTGACAAATTTTAGATAATGTGATATAATGCATATATCACAGGTAAATATAATTTACCTTAAGAAAGGTGAGTAAAATGCTGAAAATACACGATCTTCATAAAAGCTATGGATCCTTTGAAGTGCTGAAGGGGCTTGAGATGACCGTCAACAAGGGAGATATCTACGGCTTTCTCGGACGCAACGGCTGCGGAAAAACAACCACAATGAACATAGTATCAAATATAATTCCGAAGGACAGCGGCGAGATAACCTTCGGTATTGAAAAATGCAAGGTGGGATATCTTCCCGAGACTCCGTCTTTGTTCACATACATGAACGGATATGAATATCTCGATTATATTTCCGCTTGTTGTAATTATCAGGGAGATAAGAAGAAGAGAATAGACGAAGTAATCAGCCTTGTCGGAATGGCAGAGGGCGGAAAGCGCAGAATAAAAGGCTATTCAAGAGGTATGAATCAAAGACTCGGAATAGCAGCGGCGATTTTCAACAATCCCGATTTGCTGATACTTGACGAGCCTACTTCCGCACTTGACCCTCAGGGCAGAGCAGAAGTGATGAGTATAATTAAACAGCTTTCCGATATGGGCACGACGATCATTCTGTGCACTCATATTCTATCGGATGTAGAAAGAGTAGCTAACCGTATCGGCATAGTGCGTGACGGAAGAATGGCAGTAGAGGGTACTATAGAAGAAATAAAGAACGATTACGGCAGAAACGGAAAGAAAATCGTTCTCGGCATATTCGGCGATCCTACCCCTGCAATCGAACCTGTCAACAGATGTACCGCAGGTCAGTTCTTCTTTGACAGACAGAGAGCGATATTTGAAATACCTCTTATGCCGGATGATAACGATCAGGCAAGGGCTCAGCAGCTGATAAACGAAATAACGGCGCAAGGTCTCACACTGTCGGTTTTCTTAATAGAAAACAAAACGCTTGAGCAGATATATATGGAAACTATAGGCTGATGAAAGGAGCATAAAAATGATAGGTTCAGGTATAAAAAAAGAAATGATGCTGTTCAGCCGCGGTTTCAGATTATTCGGAACAATAGCGGTAATTATCGGACTTGCTCTGTCTTATCCTCTGATGTACAAATTTATGGAGATAATGGCTGAACAGATGTCTGCTATGGGACAGGAACTCGGCGGAGAGGCAGGCAGTCAGGTGACCGAAGCGGTCAACTCCATGAACGGTATGATAGAATCGATCAAGGCAATGTACGGCGGAAGCATGGCTAATGTCGGATTCAGAACCGGACTCAGTTCGCTTGCCTCGACAGGTTTTCTGATAGTGTCTTTACTGCTTATGTCGGCGGCAGGCGGCGAGCAGAAAAAACGCTCGGTAATAATTCCTAACTGTTCGGGACTTACGCCGGTGGGATATGTGTTACCCAAGTTTATTATATACCCTGTGCTGATTACAATAATCACTTTCGGCGGCAGTATGTTAACAGCCGGTATATGTAACCTTATTTTTGACAATCCGTTAATTATGCAGGACGCTTTGATATCATCTGCCTGTGTTTCGGTATTCGTTATGTTTATGATTTCGCTGTATCTTTTATTGGGACTCAGCACAGGCCGCCCCGGAATATCGGTAATAATTCTGTTTGCGGCATCATCTCTGCTGCCTTTATTACTCCAGTCGATGAATATAAATAAGTACAATCCGTTTGCTTTGCAGGATTTGCTTATGTATTCATATGCAGAGATAGATATGAACAATTTTGTACTCAGCGTTGTCGTATCGGTTGTTTTATCGGTAATATGCTGCCTGCTGTCTCTGATGGTTACAACTCTGAGAAAGATTGATAATTCTGTAGGGGAAGCAAATCTATAAACAAAATATAAAATATACTATTAATATTACAGACAGTAAAAAGGAGAGGTTATCCTCTCCTTTTATTTTTGATTATATAGCTAAGTGCAGAAGTAATGGTCTCCTATTACCTTTTGCACCGGTCTGCTCATCATAAACTGATTGCTTGTCTTTTTAGGATTATAATAGTATATACATCCGCCGGTAGGATCCCAGCCGGCGAGAGCGTCACGGGCAGCGTCATAAGCCGAGTCGGCAACAGGCTCGTCAAATTGTCCGTCAACAACTGCGGTAAAGGCGCCGTTTTCATAGATGATACCGGCAAGAGTATCGGGAAATGAAGGATGTTCGATTCTGTTCATTATAACAGCGCCGATTGCAACCTGACCGATATACGGCTCGCCTCGTCCTTCTGCGGAGATAATTCTTGCCAGAAGATTTATATTTGCCTGTGTTGCAGGCGGGATCGAACCGATAGTTATGCCCAGACGCTTAAGCGTAGCTTCATCGGCAACGCCGGTCTGTGAAAGACCTTGCTGTTTCTGAAACCGAAGGATAGCTTCCTGCGTCTTGTCGCCGAAATATCCGGTAACTTCTTCAAAGAACAAACCACGATCTTTAAGGGATTGCTGAACGGCTTCGACTTCTGTCCCCTGAGAACCTTTCTGAGAGTAAGCAACAACGCTTTCGTTTTCCGACCGGAAAGAGAAGAATATTCCGGATATAACAAAAAGGCAGATTGTGACAGCCATAAGCTTATAAAATATATTAAGGCTTCTGATGTAATTCATATCAAACTTCCTTTCAGGTTTTTCCTTTATAAAAAGTGTTTACAAAGCAATGCAAATTATTCATCGAAAAAACAAGAAAAAACTTGACAAAGCATATCACTCGTGCTATAATAGACAAGCACTCAAAAAACGGAGCGCTTAAAAATCCGTTATAAAACCGCTTGAACAGCGGAAACAGGACGGGTTTAAGCG
>JAEDNF010000203.1 GCA_016302655.1 Oscillospiraceae bacterium
AGAGAACGGAGGTAGTGATATTTATGTTCCAGTTAAGCTGGCTGTGGGGAAACCTTAAAGGATACCGCCCCTTATACGCCTGTGCGCTGTGCCTTTCGGTAATAATACAGTCGTTTTACTTAACAGGCCCTATGATAGTTGAAAAGATTATCGATATTTTTATATCTTCACCCGATGCGCTGAGTAATATTGAAAATCAGAGAGATTTGCTGATACTTTTGTGCCTTGCGATGATACTCTTCGTCTTTGTCCGTACCTGCCTGCAGTTTTTGGCTAAAATGCTGTACGAAGTGGTATCACAGGGAGTTTTACAGAAAGTACGCAACGAGCTTTTCGAGCGTATTCAGGATCAGGATATGCACTTTTTCGATACCCACACAAGAGGCGACCTTGTTACAAGGCTTACTGGCGACCTCGACCTTATCCGCCATTCTATAGCATGGATAATTATGTTGGTGGTGGAAAGCTGTTCGCTTTTCCTGTTTACCGTTATCTATTTCTTTACTTTAGACTGGCTCATGACGCTTTGCATACTTTCGCTGACGCCTGTGCTTTTTGCGGTTACCCGTATGTTCGCAAAGCGTGTAGGCCCCAAGTATGTCGTACTGCGTGAAAAGCTGTCGGGACTCAATACTAAGGCGCAGGAGAACATCGCCGCAAACCGTGTTGTCAAGGCTTTTGCCCGTGAGGAGTACGAAAAGCAGGATTTTGACCGATATAACAAGGACTACTGCGAGCACAATCAGCAGGCGGCTATGGTATGGCTTACATATCAGCCGTATATCGAAACGCTGGCTCAGGCTCTTTGGGTGGTGCAGATGCTGGTAGGCGGAATATTCGTAATAAACGGCAGGATAACGCTTGCACAGTATACCGTATTCTCGGGACTGCTGTGGACTATTGCGAATGCTATGCGTAATATAGGTATGCTGATAAACGACCTTCAGCGTTTCTTTGCAAGTATATCGAAGATAATCGAAGTATATTATGCACGCCCGAAAATAGTAAACAAGCATAACAGCGCCGAGCGCCCCAGGCTTAAAGGCGATATCGAGTTCAGAAATGTTTCGGTAAAATTCGGAGAAACTACGGTGCTCAGAAATATTGATCTTGATATAAAGCACGGAGAAACTATAGTTATAATGGGACCTACAGGTTCGGGCAAGACAACTCTTATGAATCTTATTGCACGCTTCTACGATGTATCCGAGGGAGGCGTGTATGTAGACGGCAAGAATGTAAAGGACTACGAGCCCGATATACTGAGAGCCAACATCGGTATGACTACTCAGGAGGTGCTGTTGTTCTCGGATACCGTTGACGGCAATATCGCCTACGGAAAATCTGACTTGCCCGAAGAGGATGTAAAGAACTTCGCTCATCTTGCGTCCGCAGGCTTTATTGAAAAGATGCCCGAGCAGTATGAGACGATAATAGGCGAGCGAGGCGTAGGACTATCGGGCGGTCAGAAGCAGAGAATAGCCCTTGCACGAGCTATGGCTATCCGTCCGCCGATACTGATACTTGATGATACTACATCGGCTCTTGATATGGAAACTGAGGCTGAGATACAGGAAAACCTTAACCGCCTGGACTTTGACTGCACCAAGCTGATAATAGCTCAGCGTACCTCGTCTGCAAGATATGCCGACAGAATAGTTATACTTGAGGACGGCTCAGTGAAAGAATGCGGCACTCACGAGGAGCTTATGAAACAGCACGGTTATTATTATGAGATATACAACCTGCAGAACGGAAGCGGAGAGGAGGCGGTCTAAGTGGCAAGAAACAAGTTTGATGTTGATGAACAGCTTGAAACGCCTTTTGACTTCTCCCACTTCAAAAGAGCTATGGTGTATGTCAAAAGATACAAGTGGAGGATAATACTTGCACTGTTACTGTCGGCGATATCTTCGATAGTTGCGCTGGTAGGACCTTTGCTTACAAAAGAGGCGGTAGATACGGCTATACCCAAAGGAGATATACCGTACATTGTGATACTGTCGGCGGTATTTTTAGTATCAATCGTGATAAGCGTTGTGCTCGGAAATATCCGTCAGCGCATTATGACAAAAGCAGGACAGATGATGATATACGATATCAGAAAAGACCTGTTCGCTCATCTTCAGGAGCTTCCGTTTCAGTATTATGATGACAGACCGCAGGGAAAGATACTTGTGCGTGTAGTAAACTATGTAAACAATGTATCGGATATGCTCACAAACGGTATCATCAACTTTATACTCGAAATATTCAACCTGATATTTATAACTATATTTATGTTCTCGGTAGACGCAAGGCTTGCGCTTGTTATCTTTGCAGGCGTACCCGTGTTTATAGGAGTAATGATAATTCTTAAGAACAGGCAGAGAAGAGCCTGGCAGAAGGTTTCAAACAAGAACTCCAACCAGACGGCTTACCTTGCAGAGAGCATAAACTGTATTAGAGTTACGCAGAGCTTTGCCCGTGAAAACGAGAACGCAGGCATATTCCGCAGATTGTCAACGGCATACAGAAAGGCGTGGATGAAAGCGGTAACGGTCAATAACTTTGTCAGCTTCTCTGTTGATAACATCAGGGCGGTGGTAGATTCGGCGCTGTACTTTGTCGGTCTGCTGATAATAGGCTATCCTGCGGTATCGCTCGGTTCGATACTTGCCATGAGCAACTATTCGTCACGCTTCTGGCAGCCTATCATCAATATTGCGAGCCTTTACAACAACTTTGTAAACGCCGTTGCTTATCTTGAGCGTATCTTTGAAACAATGGACGAGCCTGTTGATGTAAAGGACGCCGAAGACGCTTATGAGATGCCAAATGATATAAAGGGCGAGGTAGAGTACCGTGATGTTACATTCGCATACGAAGAAGGCAAGAACATTCTTGAAAATGTCAGCTTCACGGTAAAGCCCGGTGAAAACATTGCGCTTGTAGGTCCCACAGGTGCCGGCAAGACAACGATAGTCAATCTGCTGTCACGCTTCTACGACCTTACGGGCGGTGCGGTGCTGATAGACGGAAATGATATCAGCAAGGTAACTCTTCATTCGCTCCGTGAAAAAATGGGAATAATGATGCAGGACAGCTTCATTTTCTCGGGTACGATAGAGGATAATATCCGCTACGGAAAGCTTGACGCTACCGAAGAAGAAATAAGGGCGGCGGCAAAGACGGTATGCGCCGATGATTTTATAATGGGACTTGAAAAAGGCTATAAGACCGAGATGACCGAAGGCGGCACTCAGCTTTCGGGAGGACAGCGTCAGCTGATTTCGTTTGCAAGAACGCTTATCTCCGATCCGAAGATACTTATTCTTGACGAAGCAACATCGTCTATCGACGCAAAGACCGAAAAAGAACTGCAAAAAGGTCTGCACGAGCTTTTAAAAGGAAGAACGAGCTTTATTATCGCTCACCGTCTTTCTACTATCAAAAACTGCGACAAGATAATGTTCATAAGCAATAAGGGCATAACCGAAGCCGGTACGCACGAAGAGCTGATGGCAAAGAAGGGCGATTACTACAAACTGTGTATGGCGCAGAAGTGATTTTAAGGATTGAAGCCT
>JAEDNF010000204.1 GCA_016302655.1 Oscillospiraceae bacterium
CCGACTTCGTCGGAGGAAGTTCCGCCTTTGGATAAGTAGTATCTTTGCGAAGATATCGAAACGGCGGGTTTTAACGGAAGATTAAGGGGAGCGAAATGAAAGTTTTGCTAACATTTTAAAAGCACACAATAACCGCAAAAAGTTGGTAGCGAGAGCGAAGCGCCCAGAGCGCACTTGTAAGCGAACAGCTAGCCGAGCGTGACTTTTTGCGATTGTTGTGTCCTTTCAATTTGTTAGGAGAAATCGGATGGGGCAGGATTTAACGATTGTTTTAGAGGAGCTAAACTGAAAGTTTTGATAATATTTTAAAAGTACTAAATAACCGCAAAAAAGGAGCGCTTACTGTACGCTCCTTTTTGTATTTATTCCTTTTTCGCCTTTTCCAACACATCTATAACCTTATCAAGCGATGGGGCAACGGCATAAACGGCGTCGAGCTGTTCTTTTTCGGGCTGAGTGAGGTCGGGTACCATAACGGTGACACAGCCTGCGGTGCTTGCGGACTTTACGCCGTTGGGGCTGTCCTCAAGAGCCATACATTCGCACGGAGCAAGTCCGAGACGCTCGCAGGCGTAAAGATATATATCGGGGCACGGCTTTCCGTTTTCAAGCATATTGCCGCAGATTATCGTCTCAAACTTATCATAAACGCCTATCTTTTTGAGATATTCTTCTGCACGCTCTATGTTTGTTGCGGTGGCTACGGCTGTCCTGTAACCGTTCTTGTTGAGATAATCGAGAAGCTCGTCAAGACCTGCTTTTTTCTCTATTCCGTTTACATCGGTGTATTCTTTCATCAGCTTTACACGCAGGTCGTGGATAGCCATATAGTCGCAGTCTTCGCCGAACCACTCTTTCAGCTTCGGTATGGCAAACTTTCTTGAAAAAGACCTGAGAGCAAGTGCGTGCTTTCGCTCCATAGGAAAACCGAGTGCATTTGCCGCCTCGCACCAGTATTTTACCAGCAGCTTTTCCGTGTCGAGCATAAGCCCGTCCATATCAAATATTACGGCTTTTATCTTCATACCGCCCTCCTCAGATCTTGCTCATCTTTGCATATTTTGCGGCGACCTTTTTGGTGCCTTTTTCATCAAATGCTATTTCAAGCAGCCAGTCGCCGCCCATAGCCTTTGACGATATTATTGTGCCGTCGCCGAAAACAGGGTGATGAACACGCTCGCCGGGCGCATAAGTGACATTTTCTGCCCGCTTTTCGATTTCACGCTGCTTAGCACGGTAGGCATTCTGCTGTTGCGTGAGATAGCCGCCGTACTGATTCTTCTGCTCGGCTATTTTTGCCGGAGTTACCGCAGAAACGGCGGTGTGGTCGTTGTATGACATAAATTGTGAGGGGATCTCCACTACGAATCTTGACACCTTGTTTCTCATAGTCTGACCGTAGAGCATACGCTGTTTTGCACAGGTGAAGTAAAGATGCCGCTTTGCTCTGGTGATGGTAACATACGCAAGACGGCGCTCTTCCTCTATTTCCATAGGATCGAACTGCGCACGGTAGCCGGGGAAGATGTTCTCTTCCGCACCGACAGCAAAAACGGTATCAAATTCCAGTCCCTTTGCGGAGTGCATAGTCATAAGCACCGCCTTGTCCTCGTCAGCCTCGTAGCTGTCCATATCCGACACGAGCGCTACCTGCTCAAGAAACTCCGATAAGCCTGCGCCCTCGTTCTCTTTGGCGTAAGTTATCATATTTGACTTAAGCTCGTTTATGTTCTCAAGCCTTACTTCCCCCTCAAGTCCCTGCCTTTGCAGAGCTTCTCTGTAGCCGAAGCGGTCGAGAATTTCGTCTATAAGACTTCCGTCGGAAATATCGTCTGTGTGATGCGACAGCTCGTTAAACGCTTCTCCGAGAGGAACAAGCACCTTTGCTTTTCTTGACAGAGAGGGGAAGCTGTCGCTTTCAAGCATAGCCTGGACAAAGGATATACCCATACCCGACGCTACATTCTTTATCTCATCAAGCGTTGCCGCACCTATGCCTCTTACAGGCTCGTTTACTATTCTTTCAAAGCGTATTTTATCAAAGTTGTTGTTGAGAACACACAGATATGCGATTATATCCTTGATTTCCTTGCGCTCGTAGAATCTTACGCCGCCTATTATCTTGTAGGGTATTCCGCTTTTTGCAAGCGCAGTTTCGACCGTTCTTGACTGGGCGTTGTTGCGGTAGAGAACAACATGGTCGGCGTATTTTTTACCCTGCTTTATGCCGTCAAGTATGCGGTCGGCTATAAACATAGCCTCTTCCTGCTCGGTGGAAAAGCGATCCATCCTTATCTTGTCGCCGTCGCCTAAGTCCGACCAGAGATTCTTCTCCTTGTGCTGTGTGTTGTTGGCTATCACCGCATTTGCCGCTTTAAGTATATTGGAGGTTGAACGGTAGTTCTGCTCAAGCTTTATTACCTCTGCGCCGAACTCTTCTTCAAACGAGAGAATGTTTTCAATAGTAGCGCCTCTGAAACGGTAGATACTCTGATCCTCATCGCCGACTACGCACAGATTTCCGTATTCTGACGCAAGAAGCGAAATAAGCTTGTACTGCGCCGCATTGGTGTCCTGATACTCATCGACCATTATGTATCTGAAACGGTTCTGCCAGCGCCGGAGCACTTCGGGACAGCTTTCAAACAGCTTTACCGTCAGCATTATTATATCGTCAAAATCAAGCGCATTTGCGGATACAAGCCTTGCCTGATAGTCGGCATAGATCGTTTTAGCGGTGGACAGCGCATAATCCTCGTTGCCGTTCTTGCCCTTTACCGAGAACTTTTCGGGAGTTATCAGCTTGTCCTTTGAGCGTGAAATTATATTCTGCACGGTTTTGGGCGGGAAAGTCTTGTCGGAGATGTTCCGCTCTTTCAGTATGTTCTTTATAACTTTCAGCTGATCGTCGGTATCATATATCGTGAAGTTTGAGCTGTAGCCCATGCCGAGCTCTTCGATATCCTGTCTTAGTATTCTTACGCAGGCGCTGTGGAAGGTCGCCGCCCATATACCGTTTACATCTGCGCCCATGTTCTCAAGACGCTCTTTCAGCTCTGCCGCCGCCTTGTTGGTGAAAGTGACCGCAAGTATATTCCACGGCTTTATCCTGTCCTCTCCGAAGATATCGGACAGCCTTTCTGCCGCAATAAAGTTGTCTCTTTCGCCGCTCAGATACTCATTTACAAACGCCTCTTCATCGGCAGAGAGCGTTCTTACCGTGTCTGAGTTGTAAGCGTTGCCGAAAAGCAGCATATTAGCTATACGGTTGCAAAGCACGGTGGTCTTGCCGCTTCCTGCGCCGGCAATTATCAGCACAGCGCCGTCTATGTGGAATACGGCTTTTTTCTGCATATCGTTTGTACGGCTGAAATATTTATTCAGCACCTGCTTTTTAAGTGTCAGATAATCCATATATACCTCTTGACTGCCTGTTTTTAAGGCAGATATTTTTTTATCGGGAAAACAGGGGGAGGGCAAGCCCTCCCCTTGTTATTGTTATTAGTTATCAAAAACCGTTTTTACTGCTTGGATGTAGTATCCGTACTGCTCTCGGTCGTAT
>JAEDNF010000205.1 GCA_016302655.1 Oscillospiraceae bacterium
TCATTTTATCTCCCTTAATTTATTCTTCTGTTATTGTTTCAAGGTCTGTGCTGATACGATATATGCGGCAGGCATTTTCGTCGGACTCATCCTTCACTGTTACGAAGAGACCTTCTTCGTCATGGTCGTCGATTTCTATAACATTTTCAAATACTGACTGCTTGCCGCTTTTCAGATTTATCAGCGTTACGGTGCTGATGTGTCGGTCATAGAAATATTTGTCCTTTACGAGTATCCTGTCTTTGTGTGCAAGCCACATAGTCTCATCGTATTCGCAGTAATAACTGCATATATACTCTGCATTCATATCGCTGTCAATGGAATAAACCTGTGCTTCGTTTGTTCCCGACCATGATTCATAATATGTAAATATAATAGGGTACTCAGCCTCTGAAGTGCTTGTGTAATCATTACCGTAAATATGAGGATGCTCATAGCTTGTATATTCTTTTCCCGTGTCAAGATCAAGAAAATGGTACGTACTGCTTTCATGATACAGCACAACCCCCTCAAATAACGGCGTTAATGAATCGCAGGCTTCAATGGTCAGCACCTTTTCTCCGGTGTTTGTGTCGAATATTGATACTTCATCGTTATTCCTATTGCGGATTATTATATAGTGATCGGTCTTTTTGATATGCATTATATATTCTTCAAGTGGAACAATGAAATTTTCTGTTGAGAGTAGCTTTGATCCGTCGGAGTTAAGGATCGTTAAACCGTTGTTGTTGTTATATTCCGCAAGATATCCGCCGTCTGTAAATACAAGACCTGTGTCCCCTTTTTTGATAGGGGTACCGTCCAATTTCAGATAATACGGCTTGGGACGGTCATTATTATGGCAAATAAACACCTTTACAGCGTAGCTTCCGTCATACAGTTCGGATACGGTGTATTCATCGATTGAGTTGTTGTAGTGACTTGACGGATATTCGTCATAATGAACATTTCCGTAGGTATCGTAATAGTAAGTACTGCCGCCGCTTGATCCGCTTACATAAACGTCTACGATCCTGTCAGGACTTGATTTATAGTATTCTTCAGCCGTATAGAAGTCAAGCAGAGAATAGCCGTTATCCTTTACCGCATCGGCGTTTTCGATTCCCCAGGCACATTTTATACTGCCGCCCGTTATGCTGTTGATGTAAACTGTGACAAAATTGTCATAGTATATGCCGCTATCGGTTTCGGCTGTTTCACGCACTTTTGAAGCAAAACAGCCGTCGGGAGTAACAGAAGATATATAATCGTAGGCAGGCTCTACGCAGATATTTCCGTTCATATCAAGCAAGCCGAGCTTGCCTTCCGTCATATCGGCAAAAGGAATATATCCGTTGGCGCAAGGCTGAATATCATACTTTGTTGTGAGGATAAGACCGAAATATCTGTCATAAAGGCTGAACGAGCCGTCGTCGTTTTTAAGCACTATACTGCCGCTTTCGCCGTTTATCTTCGGGCGGTAGTCATATTCTCCGATGAGCTGTCCGTAGCGGTCGAAAAGGCGGTATTTGTCATAGTCAAAGCACAGCAGTTTGTCACCGTATGCCTTAGCGTATGCATAGCTGCCGAGCTCTTTGCCGTAGGCGGTGTACACGGTCGTTTCCCATATTTCCGTCTTGTACTCCCAGAAGTATTCTCCCAAAACGTCAGGCTGTGTCTGCAAGGATAACAGCACCTTTCCGCTTGCCGGATCGCATACAATATAACGGTTCTTGGCATCATCGCTTTTGGCAGACCTGTAGCGATGCATATACAAAAAACTGCCGTACTGCGATATGTTACAATATTTGCTTGAGTATACCCAAAGAGCAGGTTTAAGTCTGTTGTCATATATCACGGTTTGCTTTGTTTTTGATTTTTCTTCTGTCAGCTCAACGGCGGTATAGTCATAAGCAACATTATCACGGCATTCGCCCTCTATCTTTATCGTATTGCCGTAAAGGTCGGAGAAAAGCGTCATGTTGTCCTGCTCGTGCCTTATTACATCAGCCGAAGCCGTATTAACAGCGGTGGCATTGTAAAAGGGACTGTCTTGAATAACCGAACCGTCTGACATAGCAAGATGATAACTTTCTTTGGCGGAACGTTCGCTGACGAGGAAGCATCCGTTGTCAATGACGCTGTTTCCTTTTGGCAAACTGTACCTTTTCGATATGATTTTGCCCTCTTTATCCAGCATAAGCATATTGGTAACATAGTCATTTTCGGCGGCGTCATATTCTGCCGTGCTTTCTCCGAAGCAGATATCCCCGATATACATAGGTTCTCCGCTGTACTGCTCAAAGTCGGAGAGGTCGTACCAATCGTGTACGCTGTTGCTGAACAACAGCTTGCCTTGCGTCTGGGCAAGACCGTCTGCTATGATATTGCCGTTCATATCTATTATCGAATATTCCGTGCCGCTTTTTACATACGCATAGCCGTCTGCGTAAAATTCGCTTGCTCCGTCATACTGAGCCTCTACGATTTTTCCGCCTGCGGTATTTATATAACCGATTTTGTTGTTGTCATAATACGGAGCAAGACCGCAGTTGAACGAGCCGAATTGAAAGTCACATTCAAAACGGCTTTCGTCTTCGGACAAGCCTATATATCTGCCGTTTTCGTAAATGCAGGCATATCCGCTTTTATCAAAGCCGCTTAATATTGCCGAACCTTTTTGAGCCGTATATACTTCTTTTGCGCTGTCGGTTATCAGCACCTGCTTTATTGTGCCGTTATCTTTTTTAAGCAGAACTGCGCCTTTGTCATAAGAAGCGACATCAACGGGACAGAGATATTCGCCGGGGAGAGCCTGCAATGTATCTGCGCTCATAAGAGTGGCTTTATACAGTCCGTCCTCGTTTGCGCCGTTGCACATTATAAGAAGCTTACCGCTGACTATTATACGGTCATAGTAGTCTGTCAGAGCTTCAAGGCTGTTGCAGGAGAAAACTGCGTAGCGCTTTGTAAAATCGGCGGTTCTGTCGGATTCTATAACCTTATTAGTTGTAGTACCTATGTATTTGTCCCCTATGATACGATCTATGCTTTGTCCTTCGGGAAGGTCGGTAACTGTGCCGTTTGCGCCGAGAAGACTGCATATTAAAGCATAGTCGGAAATATCGGTAGTGCCGCCTGTTCTTGCGGTCAGAGTATAGGCAAATGCAAAGCTTCCAGTAAAGTCGGAGACATAGTCAAAAAATCTTTCGCCGAATGCCACTCTGCCTCTGCTGTCAACATAAGCCGATTTTCCGTTGCTGTCAATTACTTTTGCAAGACCGCAATTTGAAAAAAATCCCGCAAAGGAATATGATGGATTTACAATAAATTCACCGTCAATATCGATATATCCGAACTTGCCGTCTTTTGCGGCAGGTGCGGTATCATTGACATCGGTATTGAAAGAGTATGCCGCCGAATACTGCGGAGCAATAACCGTATTTCCGTCTTTATTAATATATCCCCATTTGTCGTTTACGCAAACGGGAGTAACCGACCGCACGAACAGCTTGTCGCCCGTACCGGGTAAGGCTTCTTCTACTTTCTCGCCGAACAGC
>JAEDNF010000206.1 GCA_016302655.1 Oscillospiraceae bacterium
CTACCGTACCTTTGTACGCCGACGGCGACTCTTTCCTCGTATGCGTGTGTTTCTCGCAGTCTGCCAGCTTGTCGAAAATATTTTTCGACAAGCTGAGAGCCTGTCCGTAACCGAACAGGCTCTGTAAATTAACTGTAATACTGCTGTTTTTTGCTTCTTGGTTTTTGGGGAATAGTCATTTTTAGCTTGCCGTTATCAACAAGCGGACGAGCAATATGAGTCATAACATAGTTTATAGACAATCTTCCTTTGAAATGCTGTTCTATCTCAGCACGGGTTCTCGGTGTACGGCAGAACAGGAGCAAATCTGCTTCGTAACTGCTTGGCATATGCGTTTCTTCAAGGCTGTTATAGAGCGTTACTCTGAATACACCTCGCTCATTTTCAAACTTAGGTTCAGGCAGTCCTGCATTCTTCATAGCGTTGTAAACCGTAGGTATTCCGCTGTATCTGTTTTCCGTAATGCCAATAACTTCAAGAGCGTTTGCAATAAATGGGTTACGGGTATCGGCGGTAACTTTTCCCAATCTGTCAAGCGTCATTCTTCCGTAAAGACCGCCCGGGTTTTCTATCTCCATACGGTCTGAGAACATCTTTATCGTTATGGGAGCAAATTCTGTATGGGTGCTGTAATCGCGATGAACGAGAGCATTAAGTATCAGCTCTCTGACAGCGATAACAGGGTATTGTGTCTTATCTGTACGCTTGCCTGTCTGCGGATCGATATAGGTTGAGGTTTTCATATTCTTGCGGACAAAAATCAGCGACTCATCAAGCATATCGGGAATATTTCCGTCAATACGCACATTGTCGATAAATCGTTCTCCAACCTCGTTATCAGAACCCATCTCAGTACCTTGTACGGATACGGCAGTAACGCAAAGCTGTGGGAAAAAGCCCTGAGGATACGGAGAAAACAGCATAACTCCCGCCAAAGTGGGTTTGCCGTCTATAGTAAAACCTTGTAAGGAATTTATTTTATCGGTATCAAGATCGGCAAGATTCAGCTTTTTCTTACGCATTGAGATAAGATATTCCGTATGTGCGTCTGTACTTATATCTGAAAGCTCGGCACGCTCGGCTACTCTTAATTCATCCTGTATTTTCTTTCTGAACGCTTCGTAACTGTAAACTTCATATTCGGTCATATGTCTGTCGCTGTCTCCGACTCGCACATAAGAACCTTTGAGCCGTCCTGCGCCTTTGTAGAAGCACGGTTTAAGCTCGTTGTCTATCTCCTGTATCTCTGCGCTGACAACGGTTTTTCCGTGAAAATTTATCACGGTGCAAAGCGGACGAAGCTCAGGCTCCATCTGTATTGCCTGTTCCATTATCTTTTTCTGTAAGTCTGCAGGATCGTACACACCGCAAATCTCAAAGTCATTTTGCTCGTCAATTCCGAAAACTACAGTTCCGCCGCCGTACTGATTTGAAAATGAGGACAGCGTGTCAAACAGCTTAGGACAACCGTCCCGAGCCGCTTTTATTTCAAGATCATTGCTTTCACTTCTTGTTAGCGATATCTTGTTTATTAGTTCAACTAATTCAAATTCAAGCATTTTCATCACCTCTTGTATTCAATTATACGCATTTTGTAACACTTCGTCAATGGAAAATTCGTATAAATTTATAAAAAGTGTTATAAAATGAAGAAAAATCGTTGTAATTTGTCGAAATCGTTAATAAAGTGTTATAAAACGCATTGAAATCGTTATAAATTATCAGAATCGTTGAAAAAGTGTTATAAAATCGTTATAAATCTGTAATCATCCGAAAATAAGCAAGCGATAATTTTGCGAAAAAACGGGTATCGATAGCAAAATCGTTACATTAAGCAAAATGTTGACACTTTTCTTTTCATATCGTATAATTAAATTATAAACGGAGGCGTGATATGAGAAGAAAAGACCGTGAAATAACAGATTTCGATGAAATATGCTCGGTTATCGGGCGTTCAAAGGTGATACGCATAGCTTTTTTTGACGAAAAGTATCCTTATATACTGCCGTTCAACTTCGGTTACGAAAAAAGGGACGGCAGATTGTATTTCTATATTCATACGGCTTTGCAGGGTAAAAAGAACGAGCTTATTGCAAGAAATCCCTGCACAGCCTTTGAGCTTGACAACTGCGGAGAATATGTGCAAGGCAGTATTACAAGCAATTACGAAAGCGCCGTAGGAAACGGAATTATGACCGAACTTACAGATACAGACGAAAAGCTGTATGCGCTGTCGCTTATCTTAAAGCAATACGGCGAGAAAGAATATAAAGCCGACAGCTCATGCACGGCAAGGACAAGAGTATACAGGCTTGAAGTTAACGAAATAAGCGGAAAGGCAAACAGGAAATGAACAGCATAACTCTTGCTATGCCGATAAATCACACCGTTACCGTGATTTCTGACGGAAAGAATATCACGAATGTCGTATTCGACATGAAAATATGCGATGAGCCCGACAGCTTGTGCAGACTTGCCGCCGGGCAGATCTCGGAATACTTTGCAGGAAAGCGCAAGTGCTTCTCTCTTCCTTATGATATCAGCTCGCTCGGCACGCCGTTTTTCAGGAGCATACTGACTGCCATAACGACTATTCCCTACGGAGAAAGAATAACCTATGCAAAAGCCGCCGAGCTTGCCGGAAGCGGCGCTGTCCGTGCCTGCGGTTCTGCGCTGAAACGCAATCCCCTGCCGATAATAATACCCTGCCACAGAATAGTACCTGCATCGGGCGGTACAGGCAACTATATGGGCGGACAAGGCAACGACATAAAAGCATTCCTTCTTGAACTTGAGGATAAGTATAAATGATAGATAGAGAACAGCTTATAAAGGAGCTTGAAGCTTTGTCGGATGAAAAATACCGCATTTTCAACGAGAAGATAGTACATACAAGCTCATACCGTGTTATCGGCGTGCGAATGCCCGATATAAAGAAAACAGCAAAGCGGTATAAAGCTGATTGGAAAGAGATATTCGCTCTGCCCTACGACAGCTTTGAAGAAATAATGTTAAAGGGCGCCGCATTAGGCTTTGCAGACGCCGATTTCGGCGAAAAAGAGCCGTATATCATAGCTTATGCCGAGATGATAGACAACTGGGCGGAATGCGACTGCTTCTGCTCCTGCCTCAAGGTCGGAAAAAGCGAAGAAGCAAGCCTTTTCACCCTTGCAGAAAATCTTATGCACAGAAAAGAAGAATTTGTATCCCGTGTAGGCATTGTGCTGATGTTTTCAAAATTCAAAGACGAAGCATCCATGAAAAAGGCGCTCGCAATATATGACACTCTGCCCTGCGGCGAATATTATCGTGATATGGCAGTAGCCTGGGGTATATCGGTATACTGCGTTTATTATCCGCAGGATATAATAGCTTATCTTGAAAGCAGTCCGATAGATATACGGGTAAAGAAAATGGCTGCTCAGAAAATAAGAGACAGCCTGAGGATAGAAAAATGTGTAAAAGACGCCGTGACCGGAGTTGTGAACTCTAAGAAGTAATAGCAAAGCCTGTTTGCTGTAAAGGCAAACAGGCATTT
>JAEDNF010000207.1 GCA_016302655.1 Oscillospiraceae bacterium
AATGTCCCCGAAGAAAAGATATTCCGTCCTGCCGCTTGGAACGCATTCGGTATGGATAAGGAAGGTCAGGACTTCAGAGCGTGCAATGCTTACGGTCCTATGTACCGCAATATAAGATAAGGCGGCAGTATGAAAAATGTACTTGCAATTGATTTCGGTGCATCAAGCGGCAGAGCAGTAATCGGCTCTTTTGACGGTGAGAGGATAAAGCTTACCGAGATACACCGTTTTTCAAACGATCCGGTTACGCTCGGCGGCACAATGTACTGGGATTTTCTTCGCCTGTTCCACGAGATAAAGCAGGCACTTGTAAAAGCGAAAGAGTACGGCGAAATTGACAGTATAGCGGTAGATACATGGGGCGTTGACTTCGGACTTATCGATAAGGAAGGCAGACTGCTTGAAAACCCTGTGCATTACCGTGACGGCAGAACAGCCGGTATGGTAGATTACAGCGGCGAATATATTTCCAAAGACAGTCTGTACGATATGACCGGCATTCAGATAATGGAGATAAACACGGCATTTCAGCTGCTGAGCATTCTCAAAAACCGTCCGGAATTGCTTGACAGAGCAGATAAACTGCTTCTTATGCCCGACCTCTTCGCATATTATCTCGGTGCAAAGCCCGTTGCGGAAATGTCGATAGCGTCAACTACGCAGTTATTTGACGCCCGTAAGAAATGCTGGTCGGAAGAATGCTGTGAAAAGCTCGGAATAAAGCGTTCTTTACTGCCAGATATAGTAAAAAGCGGAACAGTTGTCGGTACTCTTTCAGAGAAAATATGCGATGAGCTTGACATAAAGCCTTGCAAGATAATTGCTGTCTGCGGACACGATACGCAAAGCGCAATGGCGGCTGTACCGGCAAAGGAAAAGGATTTTGCGTTCCTTTCCTGCGGAACATGGTCACTGCTCGGCACAGAGCTTGACTCTCCTGTAATAGATGAAGGCTCTGCGGCGCTCAATGTGTCCAACGAAACAGGATTTGATGCAAAGACATCGTTTTTAAAGAATATCATCGGTCTGTGGCTTATACAGGAGAGCCGCAGACAGTGGGAGAGAGAAGGAAAGCATTACAGCTTTGCCGAGCTTGAGACTATGGCGAGATCGGCAGAGCCGTTCAGATGCTTTATAGATGTTGACGCTCCCGAATTTACTCCTGCAGGAAATATCCCTGAGCGCATAAAAAGGTATTGCGAAAAGACAGGTCAGTATGTTCCCGCTGCCGATGCTGAGGTAATGCGCTGTATCTATGAGAGCCTTGCTATGAAATACCGCACAGCAGTAGGCGAGCTTGAAAAGTGTACAGGCAAGAAGTTTTCAAAGCTCTATATGGTTGGCGGAGGTACTAAGGACAGATTCCTCTCCGAGCTTACCGCAAGCGCACTCGGCATAGAAGTATCAAGCGGACCGGTTGAAGCAACTTCGCTCGGAAATATAGCGGTACAGCTTATAGCTGACGGCAGTATAAAGGATATTGACGAAGCGAGAAAGGTAATAGCCACTTCAGAAACTCTATACGCTTTTACGCCGTCAGATACCGATACATGGGATCATTATTACGAAATATATCTTGAGAAGGTGAAATAATGCTTAAAAACATTCCTGCGATATTATCGCCCGAACTGCTCAAAACTTTGTGTGAGATGGGACACAGCGACAGAATAGTTATTGCAGACGGCAATTTTCCTGCAGAGAGTATGGGAAAAAACTGCAAGGTCATCCGTGCAGACGGTCACGGCGTCCCCGAGCTTTTAGATGCGATACTTACCCTTTTCCCTCTTGATACTTATGTTGATAAGCCTGTGAATCTTATGCAGGTAATGCCCGGCGATACGGCAAAGACACCGATATGGGAAGAGTACAAAGCTATCGTTGCAAAGCACGATGACAGAGGCAGTGACGCTATCGGTCAGATTGAGCGCTTTGAGTTTTATGAGCAGGCGAAAACCGCTTATGCTATAGTTGCTACCGGCGAAAAAGCGGTATACGCAAACATAATGCTGCAAAAAGGCGTAGTATGAGGCGTACCATTCTTCATAAATTCTGTTGCAATAAATTAAATTTATGCTGAGGATTGTGTCAGCAACAGACACTCATTAAGAATACACGAAAGGAAACGAAATATGTACGAAGAAATAAAAGAACAGATGGTAGACATCTGTCATAAGTTATGGCAGAAGGGCTGGGTAGCCGCAAATGACGGAAATGTTACGGTCAAGGTTGCCGAGGGCAGATATCTTGCAACGCAGACGGGCGTCAGCAAGGCATTTATCACTCCCGAAAAAATCGGCCTTATAGATGACGATTTCAACATTATAGAGGCGGCAGAGGGCTTCAGACCTTCATCGGAGGTCAAGATGCACTTAAGATGCTACAAGGAACGCCCCGATGTCGGCGCTGTAGTTCACGCACATCCTCCCGTATCTACCGGCTTTGCTTGTGCGCATCTGCCTATGGACGACTATTGCATGATAGAGACCGTTATCGGCGTCGGCTCGATTCCGCTTACTCCCTACGGTACTCCTTCAACATACGAAGTACCTGAGGCTATAGCTCCTTATCTTAAGGAACACGATTGTATGCTTCTTGAAAATCACGGTGCGCTGACAGTCGGCGCAGACCTCATTACCGCATATTACAGAATGGAAACGATGGAGCTTCAGGCGCAGATCTCGCTTGTTGCAAGACTGCTCGGCGGTGTTAAGGACATTGACCGTGATAACATCGACCGTCTTGTAGGTATGAGAGAGCAGTATGGCGTGACAGGCAAGCACCCAGGATATAAAAAGTATCAGTAATTGTGTAGTTTGATTTGTGAGTTTTTGTGTTTGGTAAAATATATATGCGACCGCTGTTTAATTTCAAACAGCGGTCGCAGTATTTCATGCAATAAAATGCGGTTGAATAATTCCCTCGTTTATGCTATACTGGAATTAATGAATAGTACAAACTTATGCTAAACGAAAAGAAAAGGAGTATTTTTATGGCATTACCCGATTTTAAAAATCTTGAACAAAACAAACAATCCGTTCCCGAGTGGTCAAAATATATGAATGACGACCAATTTATCAGCTACAACTGTACCTACAAGAGCAAAATATATCTGGATCTCTTCGATGAATACATACTCCCTTGTGAAAAGACAGGCGATATACGCTACTATGTATACGATCCTGTAAAGCACGGAGCAGACCGTGATAAGAAATATCCTGTACTGATGTGGCTGCATGGCGCAAGCAATTCTCTTATGGAAAAGGAATGTATAATGTGCAGTGGCGCTGAACAGTTTGCTTCTCCGAAATATCAGTCACTGATGGGCGGCGCTTATCTCATAGTTCCTCTTGCAAACGAACAGCGGCTACCTGACGGTACTATACTCGGCGCATGGTCGGAAGAGTACTCTGCACCGGTAAAGGCTGTTTATGATAAGGTGTGCGCCGAGCACAGCAAAAATATCGGCAAAAAATTTGTCATGGGAGCTTCTTCAGGTGGTTATTTTACATGGCAGCTGCTTG
>JAEDNF010000208.1 GCA_016302655.1 Oscillospiraceae bacterium
CACTCGCCGACCTGAAAAAAGAAAAGAACCTGCCCAGCGCAAACTGAGTAGGTTCTAAGGAATTGAATAAAATGTGGATTATTCAATTCCTATTATAACAAATATTATATTTTTGTCAAATAGGAGGATTTCAAATGGTAAAAATAACTCAGTTTGAGTTGGAAAACGTAAAGCGGATCAAGGCGGTTAACGTCGAGCCGCAGGAAAACGGTCTGACCGTAATAGGCGGCCGAAACAATCAGGGTAAAACATCTGTACTTGACGCCATTGCTTGGGCGTTGGGCGGAGATAAATTCAAACCGTCCTCAGCAATGCGTGAAGGGTCCAATGTACCGCCTGTTCTTCAGATTAAGCTTTCAAACGGTCTGATCGTTGAACGCAGGGGCAAAAACAGCGATCTCAAGGTTATCGATCCTTCGGGCAACCGTGCAGGACAGCAGCTTCTTAATGAATTCGTTTCACAATTTGCTTTGGATATTCCTAAATTTATGGAATCCAATAACAAGAAAAAAGCCGATATTCTTTTACAAATAATCGGAGTTGGCGATCAGCTTTTTGAACTTGAACAGAAAGAAGAAGAACTGTATAACAAGCGCAGATACATAGGTCAGCTTGCTGACAGTAAGAAAAAGCATGCTGCCGAGATGACAAGCTATCCCGATGCACCGATAGACCTTATTTCTGCTTCGCAGCTTATTCAGGAACAGCAGGAAATACTTGCACGTAACGGCGAAAACCAGCGTAAGCGCGAAAAGGTCGTTGAACTTAAAAGAGAGTATGATCTGCTTGACAATGAAATCAGCTCTTTGCAGGCTAAATTACGGGAGTTGACTGACAAAAGAAATAAGCTTTCAGATGATCTCAGAATTGCTGAAACTAACGCTCGTGACTTGCAGGATGAATCTACGGCAGAACTCGAAAAGAGTATTGCTGACATTGATATTGTAAACAGCCGTGTAAGAGCAAATCTTGATAAAATGCACGCTGAAACCGAGGCGAAGCAGTACACTGAACAATACGATGACCTTACCAATCAAATAGATAAGGTCAGAAAAGAAAAATATGATCTTCTTAATAGTGCAGAGCTTCCTTTGCCCGGTCTTTCTGTCGAGAACGGCGAGCTGACATATAACGGCTTTAAGTGGGACAACCTCAGCGGTTCGGATCAGCTCAAAGTTACAACAGCTATTGTTCGCAAGCTCAATCCTAATTGTGGATTTGTTCTTCTTGATAAGCTTGAGCAGATGGATGAAGATACTTTGCATGAATTCGGGGCGTGGCTTGAAGCTGAGGGATTACAGGCAATAGCTACAAGAGTCAGCACAGGCGGCGAATGTTCGATTATAATCGAGGACGGTTATGTCAAGACAGAACAATCAAAATATAAGGAGTGGAACTCATGAACATATCAAGAGGAGTAATTGCTTCAGCTCAAAAGGTCGTTATTTACGGATCTGAGGGTATAGGCAAATCAACATTTGCTTCTTGTTTTCCCGATCCGGTATTTATTGATACTGAGGGAAGCACAAAGAAAATGGATGTAAAGCGAATGGATAGACCGTCAAGCTGGACAATGCTTATGGATCAAATAAAGTATATAATTGCCAATCCTGATGTATGCAGCACTTTGGTTATTGATACTGTTGATTGGGCAGAACAGCTTTGTATTGAGCATATTTGCGCTAAGGCAAATAAGAAAGGTATTGAGGATTTCGGATATGGCAACGGTTATGTCTATGAAAAAGAGGAGTTCGGACGTTTTCTCAATATTCTTGATGAAGTAATAAGCAAAAATATTAACGTTGTGCTGACCGCACATGCTCAGCTTCGTAAGTTTGAGCAGCCGGACGAAATGGGAGCGTACGATCGGTGGGAGCTTAAACTCGGAAAAAAGACAAGCTCTCAAATATCTCCGCTTATAAAAGAATGGGCTGATATGGTTCTGTTCGCAAACTATAAGACCATTACGGTCCTTAATGAACAGACCAAAAAAGTAAAAGCTCAGGGCGGTCAGAGAGTAATGTTTACCACTCATCATCCTTGTTGGGATGCCAAAAACAGAGACGGGCTTCCCGAAGAACTTCCTTTTGAATTTTCGGCGATAGCTCATATTATACCCGATTTCAAAAAAAGCACTCCTAAACCTGTTACTACAATCGACAGGGGAGACTTTGAAGAAATCATTGATAACGAGGTTGATCTTCCAAAAGAAAAAACAAAAGACAGACATAAGCCCACGGAGCAGTTAAACAATAAGATACCTAAGCCGTTAGCGGATCTTATGAAAGCAAACCACGTTACCGAAAAAATGCTTCGCGAAACGATAGCATTGCAGGGATATTTTCCCGAATCAACACCAATTGAAAATTATCCCGATGACTTCATCGAATATTTAATAAGCATTTGGGACAAGGTGCTTGGCACTGTCAAAGAAAATAATGATATACCGTTTTAAAAGGAGATTTAATAATCATGGATAATAAAACTGTTGACAGAGAGCTTGACTGGAACGAAGAAATCAGCAAGGAATCTGAATTTACTTTACTTCCTGACGGTGATTACAATTTTACCGTCGTATCATTCGAGCGTGCAAGACATAACGGCAGCGCAAAGCTGCCGCCTTGCAATAAGGCCGTCCTGAAAATTAAGATTGACGGCGGCGAGTTAGGAAGTACAACTATTACGCATAACCTTTTTTTACACACAAAATGTGAGGGTATGCTCAGTGAGTTTTTTATATCAATCGGGCAAAAAAAGCACGGTGAAAAACTTGCTATGAACTGGAACACCGTACCCGGCTCAACAGGTAAATGCAAGGTTTATGTTGATACTTATACACGCAACGACGGCACGGAAGGTCAGTCCAATAAAATCAAACGTTTTCATGAACCTCTGACCTCTAACGAAGCCGCAAAGCCTTCATGGGGATCGGGTAAAGGTGGTTGGTAATGGATTTACGACCATATCAACAGGCGGCCAAAAACGCTGTATTCGGCGAATGGCAAAAAGGAAATAAACGAACTCTTTTAGTGCTTCCTACCGGAACAGGAAAAACGATTGTTTTTGCAAAGATCGCTGAAGAATGTGTAAAAAACGGTGAGCGTGTGCTGATACTCGCTCACCGAGGTGAATTGCTTGAGCAAGCAGCAGATAAAATAAGGAAAGCAACCGGACTGATTTGTGCCACGGAGAAAGCTGAAGAAAGCTGCCTCGGAAGTTGGTATAGGATAGCAGTCGGAAGCGTACAGTCGCTGCAACGTGATAAAAGACTTAGCCGATTTAACGGAGATTATTTCAACTCAATCATCATTGATGAGGCTCATCATTGTATTTCTGACGGATATCAAAAAGTATTACAACATTTTGAAAATGCGAATGTAC
The DNA here is from genome assembly GCA_016302655.1 of Oscillospiraceae bacterium. Taxonomy (GTDB): domain Bacteria; phylum Bacillota; class Clostridia; order Oscillospirales; family Ruminococcaceae; genus Ruminiclostridium_E. Next base: position 3,382 of record JAEDNF010000208.1, read on the forward strand.
TCGGAGTTACAGCTACACCGGACAGAGGAGATATGAAAAATCTCGGTGAATACTTTCAAAGTTTGGCTTACGAATATAAGCTGCCACAGGCAATAAGAGACGGATATCTTTGCCCAATTAAAGCCCTTACAATTCC
>JAEDNF010000209.1 GCA_016302655.1 Oscillospiraceae bacterium
TATATAAGAGGCAAAATTAGCGCCGTTACAAAAAACATTACCGCCGCAGAGGTTACCCTCTGCGGCGGCAGTGCTTTTTATAAAGGACAATGTAAGTTTCTTTTATCAGTCAACTTTAGGCATACGGGCAATGCTTGCCTGAAGCTCTTCATCGGTCGGGATGTAGTCGCCCATCTCGCCGTCGTTGAACTTCTGATATGCAACCATATCGAAGTAGCCTGTGCCGGTAAGACCGAAGAGGATAGTCTTTTCTTCGCCTGTCTCCTTGCACTTAAGCGCTTCGTCTATAGCTACTCTTATTGCGTGGCTGCTCTCAGGAGCAGGGAGTATACCCTCTATTCTTGCGAACTGCTCTGCCGCCGCAAATACGCTGGTCTGCTCTACAGAACGGGCTGTCATATATCCGTCGTGGTACAGCTGTGAGAGGATACTGCTCATGCCGTGATAGCGAAGTCCGCCTGCGTGGTTTGCAGAGGGGATGAATGTACTGCCGAGTGTGTACATCTTTGCAAGGGGGCATACAGCGCCTGTGTCGCAGAAGTCATAAGCATATACGCCTCTTGTAAGCGAAGGACATGAAGCAGGCTCTACTGCGATTATCTCGTAATCGGCCTCGCCTCTGAGCTTCTCACCCATAAACGGAGAGATAAGACCGCCGAGGTTAGAGCCGCCGCCTGCACAGCCGATTATTACATCGGGCTTGATGCCGTACTTGTCGCAGGCTGTCTTTGCTTCAAGACCGATGACCGTCTGGTGCAGAAGTACCTGAGACAGTACCGAGCCCAGTACATATCTGTAGCCTTCGCTGGTCACAGCGGCTTCAACCGCCTCCGAGATAGCACAGCCCAGCGAGCCTGTAGTGCCGGGGAATTCGGCGTTTATCTTCTTGCCGACTTCGGTTTCCATTGAGGGAGAAGGAGTAACATTAGCGCCGTAGGTTCTCATAACCTCGCGTCTGAAAGGCTTCTGCTCGTATGAGCATTTTACCATGAATACCTTGCAGTCAAGTCCTAAATATGCGCAAGCCATTGAAAGAGCCGTACCCCACTGACCTGCACCTGTCTCGGTGGTTACGCCCTTAAGGCCCTGCTTCTTTGCGTAATATGCCTGAGCTATTGCACTGTTGAGCTTGTGTGAGCCGCTTGTGTTGTTACCCTCAAACTTGTAGTAGATCTTTGCGGGTGTACCGAGTGCTTTTTCAAGGCAGTATGCTCTTACTAAAGGAGCAGGTCTGTACATCTTGTAGAAGTTAAGTATCTCTTCGGGGATATCGATGTAGGGAGTAGTGTCGTCAAGCTCCTGCTTAGCAAGCTCTTCGCAGAATACATGGCTTAATTCGTCAAGTGTGCAGGGCTGATGTGTAGCAGGATTTAACAGCGGAGCAGGCTTGTTCTTCATATCTGCTCTTACATTGTACCACTGACGGGGAAGCTCGTTTTCTTCAAGATAGATTTTGTAGGGGATCTCTTTGTTTGCCATTTCGGTTTTCCTTTCTGTGCCGTAGGCACTGCCGTTTTACCGACCGTGATTATATTATCGGACAGTAGGCATAAGGTCGGCTCTGCCGCTGTTCTTTGATAGCTGATAGTGTAATGAATAAGCGAAAGGCTTTGCCGGAAAATAAAAAACTCCCGTCCCGATTGGGACAGGAGATATTACCTGCGGTACCACCCAAATTACGACAAATGTCGTCACTCGCTACACATACTATCATATGTGCGATTCGTAACGGGAATCTCCGTCGCCCCTAAAGCATATCTGCTCTCGGTTTGCCCTCGTGAGTCCATTCGCAAGCGTATGTATCATCGCCTTTACACCTGACGGCGACTCTCTGTCATACAGTGACGGGAGCTACTACTCTCACTCATAGGTTTTGCTATTCTGCTTTTATTATAATCACCTTGCTTGTATTTGTCAAGCGTTTTCAGAAAATTTCCCCCAATTCGGTATTACTGCATTGAATGACACGGTATGTAATAAGTAAATACAGCTTCGCAATTTGTACTGAACAAAGCAAAAAGGCGGATATTCGTTGTGCATTTTACCGATTGAAACCGATATGCCGATATTGTATAATAGCTAAGCGATAAGCAACGCATCCGCAAATATTGAAAGGAGAACGATATGGCTGCCGCAAAAGATCTTACAAAAGGCTCGCCTATGAAGCTTATACTGGGATTTATGCTCCCTATGCTTTTAGGCCTTTTATTTCAGCAATTCTATAATATGGTCGATACTGTTGTGGTAGGACAGTTTCTCGGCGTTGAAGCGCTCGCCGGAGTCGGCTCCACAGGCTCGGTGAACTTCCTTGTGCTCGGTTTCTGCATAGGCGTATGTGCCGGTTTTGCCATACCCGTTGCACAGAAGTTCGGAGAAAGGGATTTTGACGGACTCAGAAAATTCGCAGGAAATACAATATGGCTCGGTATCGGCTTTGCGGCAGTAATGACGGTCGCAACCTGCCTGCTTTGCGGAAATATACTTGAGTGGATGAATACGCCGGAAAATGTGTTTGATGAGGCGTATAACTATATCTTCGTTATCTTTCTCGGAATACCCGTGACCTTTCTGTACAACATATTGTCCGGGTTTATCCGCTCGCTCGGCGACTCAAAATCTCCCGTCGTCATACTAATCATATCGAGCGTGATAAATGTCGGTCTTGATCTGCTGTTTATTCTGGTGCTCGGTATGGGTGTTGCCGGAGCAGGTCTTGCTACCGTGCTTGCACAGCTGATATCGGGCATTGCCTGCCTTGTGTATATGATAAAGCGGTTTGATATACTGCACCTCTCCGCAAGCGATTTAAAGCCCGATGCAACAGCAATGAAGCGTCTGTGCGCAATGGGCGTACCTATGGGACTGCAGTATTCCATAACCGCCATAGGAAGCATACTTCTCCAGTCGGCTGTAAACTCGCTCGGCGAGATGTATATTGCGGCGGTGACCGCCGGAAGCAAGGTAACGCAGTTCTTGTGCTGCCCTTTTGACGCTATGGGTTCAACTATGGCTACCTACTGCGGACAGAACATCGGAGCAGGCAGAGTAGACAGGATAAAAGACGGCGTAAAGAAATGCTCGTTTCTCGGTATATGCTATGCGGTTTTTGCACTCGGTGTAATATTATTATTCGGCGGCGAGTTTGCAAAACTGTTTATAGAGGGTTCTCAAGGCGAAATACTTGAGCTGTCGGAGCAGTTCCTTATACTTAATGTGATATTCTATATTCCTTTGGCATTCGTAAACATTATCCGCTTTTCTATACAGGGACTCGGCAATTCTCAGCTTGCCGTATATGCAGGCGTATTTGAGATGATAGCAAGAGGCGGTGTTGCAATATGTTTAGTGCCGGTATTCGGATATACCGCTGTGTGCCTTGCAAGCCCTGCGGCGTGGGTGCTTGCGGATTTATTCCTCTTCCCTGCATTTTTCCACACAATAGCAATAATGAAAAAGAGATATCCGCAAATGACGGCACCCGACAAGGAAAGATGACAGCGAAAAA
>JAEDNF010000210.1 GCA_016302655.1 Oscillospiraceae bacterium
TATGCCAACAAGGATATCTCGATAGATGTCTGCAAAGGCGAGATACTCGCTCTGCTGGGCGAAAACGGCTCGGGCAAGAGTACGCTTGTAAATATGCTCAGCGGTATCTACAAGCCCGACAGCGGCACTATTACCATTGATGGTAAAGAAATGTCGTTTTCCTCTCCGGCAGACGCTATCAAAGCCGGCATAGGAATGGTGCATCAGCACTTCAAGCTGGTAGATGTCATGACTGCGTCTGAAAATATCGTACTCGGGCATATAAAGCATCTCACCACATCAAAAAAGCGTATGGCTCACCATGTTGAGAAGCTCAACAAGAAGTACGGCCTTAATGTCGAGCCCGACAAGAAGATATACAATATGTCCGTCAGCGAAAAGCAGGCGGTAGAGATAATGAAGGTCTTCTACAGAGGCGCAAACGTACTTATTCTTGACGAGCCTACCGCCGTACTTACGCCGCAGGAGATAACCGCTCTGTTTGATATCCTCCGCAAGATGAAGCAGCAGGGCTGTACCATAATAATCATCACTCACAAGATGGCAGAGGTAATGGAGATATCCGACCGTGTAACCGTACTTCGCAAGGGCGAATGTATCGGAACGGTAAAAACCTCCGAGACTACCCCTCAGCAGCTTACCGAAATGATGGTCGGCAAAGCGGTAGAGCTTGAGATAGAGCGTCCGAAATGCTGTGATTACACAAGCAAGCCCTTGCTTACGGTAAATGGCATCACCAAGACAAACACAGACGGAGTGAATGTACTTAACAATGTAAGCTTTGGGCTTTACGGCGGCGAGATACTCGGCGTTGCAGGCATAGCAGGAAGCGGTCAGAAGGAACTGTGCGAGATAATCGCAGGACTTATCAAAGCAACAGACGGCTACATCACTTTTGACGGCGAGGACATCACGGGACTCAGCCCCAGAGCCATATTAAAAAAGGGCATAAGCATGAGCTTTGTCCCCGAGGACAGACTCGGTATGGGACTTGTATCGGGAATGAGCATTACCAATAATGTAATTCTTAAATCCTATAACAGAAACCCCGGCCCGTTCATCGACGGCAAGTTTGCAAAGAAGCTTGCGGAGCAGATAGTAAACGACTTCAACATATATACCCCGTCGGTAAACTACACGGTAAAGAAGCTGTCGGGCGGTAATATTCAGAAGGTGCTTCTCGGCCGTGAGATATGGCTGTCACCTAAGGTGCTGATAACCGCATATCCCGTAAGAGGTCTTGACATTGGCGCTTCATACAACATATACCACCTGCTCAGCGAGCAGAAGAAAAAGGGCGTTGCGGTGCTGTTTATCGGTGAAGACCTTGATGTACTGAAGAGTATATCCGACAGACTTATGGTAATACACGACGGCGAAATAGTTGATATCGTTGATCCGGACAGCGTTACTAAGGAAGATATCGGACTTATGATGGTCGGAGAGCATATAGGAAAGGAGAGCGCACAATGAGTCGTATCAGCATATCAAAGCGCAGACGCAGTACCTCTGCGGTTGCGGATGTACTTATAAGAATAGGCGCTATTGTCGGCTCTCTCCTCTTTATCGGCATTGTTCTCGCAATTATGGGATACGATCCGATAAATGTATACGGAAAGATAATTCAGACACCGTTCAAGCGCTTTGGCGGTGTAATGAACTACACGATAATGCTGACAACCCTGTCGCTCGGTATTGCTATTGCATTCAGAATGAAGTTCTGGAACATCGGCGCAGAAGGTCAGTTCTATATGGGCGCATTCGGTGCGGCGGCAGTTGCGCTTTCTATGGGCGATTTGCCCCCGATAGTCCTGCTCCCGCTTATGTTCATTGCAGGCTTTATCTGCGGCGGAATATGGGCAGTAATTCCTGCACTGATAAAAGCTAAATTTCAAGCAAGCGAAACGCTTGTCACGCTGATGATGAACTACATCGCTATCGCCTTTATCAGCTATCTTCAGTACGGCCCCTGGAAAGATCCTGCCGCACTCGGCGCCGCAAAGGTACCGAACTTCTCTGAAAATGCGGTGCTTCCCGAGGTGCTCGGAGTACACTCCGGCTGGATAATAATGCTTGTGCTGGTAGTTATAATGACTATCGTACTTAAATACACAAAGTTCGGCTATCAGGTGGATGTTATCGGAGAGAGCGAAACCACCGCAAAATATGCAGGTATGAACACGGTAAAGATTATGATAATCGCAGTTATCATATCGGGCGGTCTTTGCGGACTGGCAGGCTTTATGCAGGCGAGCGCAGTCGAAAAGTCGATAACCGACTCGATGTCTGCGGGACTCGGCTTTACGGCAGTAATCACAGCATGGCTTGCAAAGCTGAAGCCGCCGGTTATACTCGTTGCCTCTTTCGGCTTCTCTATCCTTCTTCAAAGCGGAAATTCACTCCAGCTTATGAAGATACCCTCGTCGATCACCGAAATAATGCAGGGCGTAATAATCTTCTTCGTGCTTGCAAGCGAGTTCTTTATCAATTATAAGATAACCTGGCACGGTAAAAACAGCGGTGCAAAGGAGGCGGCATAATGGATATCATCGAGCAGATAGGACTGTTTTTACAGTCAGCCGTTCAGACCGGTACTCCTATACTCTTTGCCATTGTCGGCGGTATACTCTGTGAAAAAGTCGGACACATGAACCTCGGTGTTGAGGGTATGATGCTTATGGGTGCGGCGCTCGGCTTCACGGTCGCCTGTGCAACGGGCAATCCCCTGCTTGCAATGCTTGCGGCAGGCGGTGCAGGTGCGGCAGGCGCACTTATCTACGCATTCATTACCGTTACGCTGAGAGGAAATCAGGTAGTAACTGGACTTGTTCTGACTATATTCGGCACGGGCGTTTCGGGACTTATCGGCAGCTTTGTATCGAACAAGCAGATACCCCAGACGGTAAGAGAGGCTTTTTCTCAGATAGAAATACCTCTGCTGTCGGATATACCGATACTTGGAGATGCACTTTTCAGCCAGGATATATATGTATGGCTCGGACTTATCATTGCCGTTCTCGCTTACTTTTATCTTAATAAGACCAAGCTCGGACTGTATGTAAGAGCTATCGGCGAAAATCCCGGTGCGGCAGATGCCTCCGGCATAAATGTCACAATGCACAAGTATATAAACATACTTGTCGGCGGATTTTTATGCGGACTGGGCGGCGCATACCTCTCTACTGCTTTCCTTACCACCTGGCAGGATAATGTCACGGCAGGAGCAGGCTGGATAGCCGTTGCACTTATTATATTCAGTACATGGAATCCCCTCAAGGCTATTTTTGCCGCATACCTGTTCGGTATGCTCAGAGGCCTCAACTATAAGATGCAGGGCTGGGAGATACAGATACCTTCTCAGCTGCTGACTATGCTTCCTTATATTGCGACAATAGTGGTGCTTATCTTCATAGCTATGAGAAAGAAGAAAGAAAACCAGCCTCCCAAGGCGCTCGGAGAGTCGTACTTCAGAGAAGAAAGATAGC
>JAEDNF010000010.1 GCA_016302655.1 Oscillospiraceae bacterium
CAGTCCGAACAGGGCTGCTTTTTTGTTTGTTAAGCGGAAAATAATTCCGTAAAAAAGCAGCAAACGCATTTTGCGTATATCGCAGAAAGGAAAGGTAAAACAATGGAAAACAAAGCTACTGATCTTAGCGTTCGCTTCAAGGAGTACTGGGACGGCTTCAAGCCCGGTGCATGGCAGGAGGGTATCAATACCCGTGACTTTATAATGACTAACTTTACTCCGTACTTTGACGGACCGGAGTTTCTCAGCGGTCCTACAGAGCGTACAAAGGCTCTCAACGAAAAGCTGAACGAGCTGTTCAGAAAAGAGCGTGAGAACGGCGGAGTACTGGATATAAATACCGAAGTGGTATCATCACTTTGCAATTATCCTGCGGCATATCTCGACAAGGAAAACGAGCTTATCGTAGGCTATCAGACCGACGCACCGCTTCGCAGAGGCGTAAATCCCTTCGGCGGTATCAGAATGGCAAGAAGCGCCTGCGAGGCATACGGCTATAAGCTTTCTGATAAGGTTGAGGAGCATTTTGAGTACCGTACCACTCACAACGACGGCGTGTTCAGAGTATACACAGACGAAATGAAGCTTGCCCGCCATGTAGGTATAATTACCGGTTTACCCGACGCCTACGGCAGAGGAAGAATAATCGGCGACTACCGCAGAGTAGCGCTCTACGGCGTAGATTATCTTATAGAGCAAAAACAGCTCGATAAGAAAAAAGTCGGCGAAAATGTGATGGATGTTGATACGATAAGGCTGTCAGAGGAGCTTTTCCAGCAGATAAACTTCCTTAAAAAGATGAAGGAAATGGCTGCTATGTACGGCTATGATATCAGTATGCCTGCAAGAAACACAAGAGAAGCTATCCAGTGGACATATTTTGCATATCTTGCTTCTATCAAGGAACAGAACGGTGCGGCTATGTCGCTTGGCAGAACTTCTACATTCTTTGATATATATGTATGCCGTGATATGGAAAGAGGCGAGCTTACCGAAGAGCAGGCTCAGGAGCTTATTGACGATTTCGTTATGAAGCTCCGCAGTGCAAGACACCTGCGTACCCCCGAGTACAATGAGCTTTTCGGCGGCGACCCGATGTGGATAACCGAAAGCGTGGGCGGCGTAAACAAAAACGGCGTTCCGCTGGTTACAAAGGGAAGCTACAGAATGCTGAACACTCTTTATAATCTCGGTTCTTCGCCCGAGCCCAATCTTACGATACTCTGGTCGGAAAGACTGCCCGAACCTTTCAAGAAGTTCTGTGCAAAGCTGTCTATCGATACCGATTCTATCCAGTATGAAAACGACGACCTTATGAGAATGGAATACGGCGACGACTACGCTATTGCCTGCTGTGTATCCGCTATGAAGGTCGGCAAGCAGATGCAGTTCTTCGGCGCACGCTTTAATCTGCCCAAGCTTCTTCTGCTCGCTATTAACGGCGGCTATGACAATGTTACCGGTATGAAGCTCGGCCCTCAGATGGAGCCTTTACAGGGCGATAAGCTCGACTTCTATGAAGTAAGAGGAAGACTTGAAGTATACCGTGAGTGGCTGTGCAAGCTGTATGTGAATACGATGAATGTTATCCACTATATGCACGATAAATACGCTTACGAGAAGACGCAGATGGCGCTTCACGACACCGATGTTGACAGAATGATGGCGTTCGGTATTGCAGGACTTTCCGTTATGGCTGACTCGCTCAGTGCGATAAAATACGCAGATGTAAAGCCTATCCGTGACGAGAACGGATATATTGTGGATTTTGATACAAAGGGCGACTTCCCCAAGTTCGGCAATGACGACAACAGAGTTGACAAGATAGCTCAGAACATAATCCAGGAGGTATCGCAGGAGCTTCGCAAGAATCCTACCTACAGAGGAGCACGCCATACGCTGTCTGCTCTTACCATCACATCAAATGTTGTATACGGCAAGAAGACAGGTTCTACCCCCGACGGCAGAAAGAAGGGCGAGCCGTTTGCACCCGGTGCAAACCCGATGCACAACCGTGAAACAAACGGTGCTATTGCATCGCTCAACTCCGTTTCAAAGCTCCAGTACGATTATTGCCGTGACGGTATATCAAATACCTTCTCGATTATTCCCGAAGCACTGGGAAAAACCGACGAGCAGAGAACAGCAAACCTTGTTGCCGTGCTTGACGGATACTTCTCAAACTATGCGCATCACCTCAATGTAAATGTTCTCAACAAGGAAACGCTTATCGCCGCATACGAGAATCCCGACGCTTATCCCAACCTTACCATCCGTGTATCCGGTTATGCAGTCAACTTCCATAAGCTCTCAAAAGAGCAGCAGCGTGAGGTTATCAGCAGAACATTCCACACGGTAATGTGATATGACTCAGTGCAGATACAGTGCTATACAGACGCTGGGTACGGTTGACGGACCGGGAGTGAGATTTGTCCTTTTCCTGCAAGGATGTCCCTTGCACTGCGGCTATTGCCACAATCCCGAAACAAGAGATATGACGGGCGGAAAAACGGCGACGGTGGGCGAGATAATGCAGAAGGTACTGCGCTGCCGCAGTTATTTCGGCAAGGACGGCGGTATAACGGTATCGGGCGGAGAACCGCTTGTTCAGGCAGAATTTATCACAGAGCTGTTTACCGAGTGCAAAAAGCAGGGGATAAACACCTGCCTTGATACATCGGGATGCATACTGAATGACAGCGTTCTTAAACTGCTTGAAGTTACCGATTTGTGTATGCTTGACATAAAGATGACAAACGAAGAGGATTATAAAAAGCATATCGGCTGTTCTATGGCGACGCCGCTTGCATTTCTTGACAAGCTTAGCGAAATGAAGGTAGAGACATGGATAAGACAGGTCATAGTCTGCGGCGTTAATGATGACGATATCAATATCGGGCGGCTGAACGAAATAGCAAATGCCCACGATAATGTTACGCTGGCAGAGCTGCTTCCTTTCCGCAAGCTGTGCAGTACCAAGTATGACGAGATGGGTATCCCTTTCCCGTTTGACTGTTATGAGCAAACGCCCGAGAGCGTTATAGAAACGCTGAAGGCAAAAGTAGACAAATTCAGCTATTAAAATATACCTGCTGTAAAAAATATCCGCTAAGAAGGTCAACCGTTTTCTTGGCGAATAAAAAACAGCAGGTATTCTTTTATTTATCTTGTAAATCTCTTAAAATTTATTGACTTTTTCGGCTTGATATAGTAAAATAAAATTTGTATAGGGACTGCAGAAATAATAAGCGAAAGGGGGAATCGATATGAGTAAAACAGTGTTATTTGTTGCTTCTGTAACAAAGAAACATATTATTCAGTTCCACCTTCCTTATATGAAATGGCTGCAGGAACACGGATATAAGGTTCATGTATGTTCGGGCGATGATTTTGAGCCCGATGAGCCTAAGACCGTTCCCTATTGTGACGAATATTTTATAGTGCCCTTTTATCGTTCTCCGTTTGCAACCAGTAATTTCCGCTCATACAGAGAGCTTCGCAAGCTGATTGCCGAAAACAAATATGAGCTTGTGCACTGTCATACACCCGTTGCCGCCGCAATCGCACGATATGCGCTGAGAACGGCGAGAAAAAAACAAGGCACTAAGGTTCTGTATACTGCTCATGGGTTCCATTTTTACAAAGGTGCGCCTAAGATAAGCAAGCTGTATTATCTTGTGGAAAAGATAATGGCGAGATATACCGATGCGGTAATCACAATAAACCGTGAGGATTATCAGGCGGCAGAGAAGATGTGCCGTAAGCACAGCTGTGAAGTATATGAGATACCCGGAATAGGCGTTGATGTAAAGCGCATTGCAGACTGTCAAAGAACCCGTGAGAGTATCCGTGACGAATTTAAAATACCGCATGACGCTTTTCTTGTTATGTCAAATTCCGAGATAAACGAGAATAAGAATGTTGAATGCTCTATCGAGGCGGTTGCCGCAAACAAGGGCGTATATATGCTTATCTGCGGTACGGGAAAGAGTATGGATAAATGCCGTGAACTTGTCGGCAGACTGGGCTGTGAGGACAGAATAATTTTTGCAGGCTATCGGTACGACGCAAAGGAGCTTTTGCACGGCGCAGACGCTTTCATTTTCCCAAGCTACAGAGAGGGTCTCGGACTTGCGGCTATAGAAGCTATGGCGGCAGGACTGCCTCTTATAGTGTCGGATAACAGAGGAACAAGAGAATATGCAATAAACGGTACCAATGCAATAGTATGCGACGCAGGCAATGTTTCACAGTTTGCAGACGCGGTAAAGCTTCTGAGCTCAGATGCCGGGCTTTGCAGTAAGTATGGTGAGAACGGCAGAAAAACCGCCGAAAAATACAGTATAGAAAGTTCTTTGGCTAAGATGGCTGAAATATACGGACGATACATTGAACTACCGGAAAGAAAAAATGAAACGGGAGTGTTATCCGGTGAAAACAGATAAATATCTAAGGCTGCTCGGAAAATATCCCGGGCTTGCCGATGCCGCAGTAACAGCGGCAGACGGAAAAGAAGATACTTTAGCACAGGTCACGGCGAGCGTCACAGCACCTGTGCTGTTTTGCTATGTGAAAAGTGTGCTTGAAAACGCCGCAAAAAGCGGTATAAAGCGGCTGTATTTTCTTGCCCGTGACGGTTATATAATGAAAGCGGCGGCAGACGCCATAACAGAAGCGTCGGGATATGACATCGAGACTTGTTATCTTTATGTATCACGCTATGCGCTGAGAAATGCGCTGTACTGTAAATGCGGTACGACAGAAGATTTTGAAAAGGCGGGATTTTTCGGTCACTGTGCCGTACAGAGCGCAGAAAATACTCTGAAAAGAGCCGGCATTGACAAAGATGAGCGTAAAGAAGTATATAAAAGGATCGGCTTTGACGGTGACGAGAGCAGGATAATGAGCGACGGAGAATTTGACCGTTTCTGCGATATGCTGAGAAGCGACAGCACGCTTTTTGATGCTATAAGAGAACGCTCGGCACCAAAATATGAAGCGCTTATTGCATATCTCAGACAGAACGGCTTTTTTGAAAATAAGCGCCTCGCCGTTGTGGACAGCGGATGGCTCGGCTCGGTTCAGAAAACGCTGACACAGCTTACCGACGGGATGATACAAGACGGAAGTATCATAGGGTATTACTTCGGTTTGTACAGAAAACAGGATGATAATTACCGTTCATTTTTATTTGATATATCCGACGCTCACAGATATGTACCGACCTTTTGCAATAATCTGTTTGAATGTTTCTGCTCGGCACCGCACGGTATGACTGTGGGCTATGAAGAAAAAGACGGCACTGTTGTGCCTGTACTTAATCGGGAGAATAAAACGGTGTCGGATATGGCTGATAAACAGACCGATATCGTAAGGCGTTTTTCTTATGCCGCCTGCAAGGAAGGATCACAGCTTAGCGTTGAGAGTGCAAGAAAGCTTTGCACAAAATTGCTTAAAGCGCTGATGTACAAGCCCGATTATGATGAAGCAAAAACGCTCGGAGCGTTTCCTTTCTGTGATGACGCTACCGAAACCGAGCTTACCTGCCTTGCGGACGAATGCAAAAACAGCATTGGCAACATTCTGTTCTTTAACAGGCTTTTAAGAAAAAGAAAAGGCATGAGCATATATCCCGATAAAGGTATGTACTGGCTGTACGGGAGCATTGTGCTGAGCGGCTGCAGACCAAAGGCTGTTTACAGAGTAAGCGTCAGGGCTTGGGAAAAGCTGAGACTGCTCAGGGAAAAGAGGCGCTTATGCCGCTGATATCGGTTATAATGGGCATTTACAACAGCGATGAGCAAAAGCTTATAAGTGCCGTAAATTCTGTCCTTAGTCAGTCGGTAAGCGACATTGAGCTTATTATCTGCGACGATGGCTCAACTGAGGATATAAGCGATACGCTGAACAAAATATGCCGTGACAGCAGAGTTAAGCTGATTCGCTTTGATGAGAACAAGGGGCTTGCCGCCGCACTGAACGCCTGCCTTGACGATGCAAATGGTGAATATATAGCAAGACAGGATGACGACGACATCAGCCTTCCCGGAAGATTTGAAAAGCAGATAGATTATCTTTCAAAGCACAGCGATATAGATTTTATCGGCACTGCCTGCGAGCTGTATTCCGACTGCAATGGCGTGTATGGGCAAAGGGTAATGCCTGCGGATATAGAAAAGAACAGCTTTCTTTTCAATTCTCCGTTTATACACGGCAGTATGATGTTCAGAAGAAAGGTGTTTGAAAAGTATCGTTACCGCACGCTCGGCAAGAACAGAAAGTACGAGGATTACGACCTGTTTATGCGGCTTGTTGCAGGCGGATATAAAGCGGCAAATATGACCGAAAAGCTGTACAGGTTCTTTTACGACACGGATATAAGAGGCGTTTCATTTTCAATGCGCCGTGACGAGTATAAAGTCAGAATGGACGGCTTTAAACGGCTCGGTCTTATGCCGAAAGGTTTTGTGTATGCATTAAAACCTCTGGCGCTGGGCATCTTACCTCGCAAGGCTGTTATGAAACTTAAGAAAAAGACGGGTAATGTGTGACTATATTGACAATACTATGCTCATATAACAGCGTTATTTGTCGTAATTGCATATTGTAATAAGTCGAAAAATGTGATAAAATAATCTTTATAGATGTTTTTTAAGCACGATCAGAGGGAGTTGAAATATAGTTGAGCGATAAATTCAGCATTGATGATATTCTTGCCGAATTCTCAGAGCAAAACAAACAAAGCACAAGCAATGTCGCAGAGAATAACAGAAAAAGCAATGCAGCACCGACGAAAAAAGAGCCGAGTGCGACAATGATACTGAATTCTATTGATGAAAATAAAAAGCCCGAAAAAAAGCCGGAAGATACAAGAGAGGTAACGGCTCAGAGTATCCGTGAAGCTATGCAAAAGCAAAAAGAGGCAAAGGCGGCTCAAAATTCGCAAGATAAAGCAAAAGCTGCTCAGAAGTCGGGTGAGAATGCAAAGGCAGAAATTAATCAGGCACAAAGAAAGCCTGCCGAAAAGGAGCATATTTCAAAGAATAACGCAGACTCAGATAGCGGATATAAAAGACTGTCTGATTTTGAAGACGAAGAGCCGAAGCAGCAAAAAAAGACGGCTGTCAGCAAGCACGCAGAAAAGAAGCCTGCAGAAAAACCTGTTGCAGAGAAAAAAACTGCGGATGAATCTGCTGATAAGAAGCATTTTGCCGCCGCTAAGAAAAATTCCGGTGCTGACTCTAAAGCAAAAAGCGTTTCGGAAAAAAAGCCTGAGGACAGCATAAAATATAAGCAATTATCCGAAAAACAAACTAAGCCCGTAAAGGATAAGGCGAGCGTTTCCATAATCACTCGGGCGAATATGACAATTGTCGACAGAATAAAGCAGAACCGCTTCCTATTTGAAGAGCTTACAAAGCGTGACTTCAAGAAGAAGTATAAAAGAACTGCGCTGGGAATATTATGGAGTGTTATTTCTCCGTTCCTGACATTTATGATACAATATTTCGTGTTCGGCTATATATTCAACCGTCTTGACTCGGGATTTGTGGTATACCTGCTTACCGGTACGCTTATGTATTCATTCTTCAGTAATGCAACTACCGCAGGAATGTTCTCAATGTATTCAAACGGAGCGATACTGTCAAAAGTCAAGGTGCCTAAGTCGCTGTTTGTACTTTCGTCAAACTCAGCCGCAACCTTTAACTTTTTCCTGACGCTAATAGTTTACTTCGGCTTTATGCTGGTTTGCGGAGTAAGTATAGGACCGCACCTTCTTCTTATGGTATATCCGATATTATGTCTGATAATCTTTAATATCGGAATGAGCTATGTGCTGTCCACTCTGTTTGTATTCTTTAAGGATATACAGTATCTGTATCAGATTTTCACTATGCTGCTGACATATTTGTCTGCTATTTTCTATGATGTAAAATCATTCCCGGATAATCTGCAGTTTATATTCCAGATAAATCCGATATATCAGTTTATTTCATATATGAGAGAGCTTGTAATGCAGTCGTCTGTGCCGAGTTTCGAGCATCATATCGTGTGTCTTGCGTTCTCTCTCGGAATGCTCGGAATAGGTCTGCTCATTCATAAGAAGACAGAGCAGAAGTTCGTATATTACTATTGATCCGGAGTAGATAATGATTATAGAAGTAAAAAATGTCACTGTCAATTACAACTTAAGCAATTTCAGGGATATAGGTCTTAAGGAATATATCATCAAGAAGGCAAAGCACGAAATCAAGACCGAACACTTTACCGCTGTCAATGATGTATCATTTTCTCTTGACGAAGGCGATATGCTCGGAATTATCGGCACTAACGGTGCAGGCAAATCGACATTGCTCAAGGTAATATCGGGCATTATGAAACCAGCAAAGGGCAGCGTCACGGTAAACGGAAAGATTGCCGCATTGCTGGAGCTGGGTTCGGGCTTTGACGGAGACCTCACGGTAAAGGAGAATATATTCCTGCGTGGTGCAATGCTCGGATATACCAAAGAATTTGTAACGGAAAAATATACGAGTATTCTCAGCTATTCGGAGCTTACCGACTTTGAAAACAGAGCCTTTAAACAGCTGTCCTCAGGTATGAAGACAAGGCTTGCTTTTTCACTCGCCTGCCTTATGGAACCCGAAATACTGATACTTGACGAGGTGCTGTCGGTCGGTGACGCCGCTTTCAGAGCAAAGAGCGAAGCAACAATGATGAAGATAATAAAAAGTGGTTGCTGTACGCTGTTCGTATCGCATTCTATCCCACAGGTACGAAGACTGTGCAACAAGGTGCTGTGGCTTGACAAGGGCAAGCAGATAGCCTTCGGCGATGTCAACACGGTCTGCGACAAGTACGATAGGTACATTCAGACGGTAACAAATATGCAGAAGATCGATTAAACGGGAGACGGCATAATATGGCAATCTACCTTATTGATTTTGAAAATGTCCATTCCGACGGATTAAAGGGCATAGAGCAGCTTTCGCAAACCGATATATGTTATGTGTTCTACAGCGAGCACGCAGGGGTACTTACCTTTAATATCCATAAAAAGATAATCGAGAGCAGAGCAAAGATATATTATGTCGAGGCACAGGTCGGCATGAAAAACGCACTCGACTTCCAGCTCGTATCGTATCTCGGATATATGATAAGAGAAAATCAGGAAGCCTCTTATTGCGTTATCTCAAATGACAGGGCATTCGCTCTTGTGGCTGACTTCTGGAAAAATAAAGGAGTAGATGTTGCGTCTGCGGTTTCTTTAGCCGCCGCTGTCCGCTTAAAACAGAATGAAAAGACAGCATCACAGCTCTCTTCTCTTATCCCCGATAGAGAAGAGCGTGAATTTGTCGCAAAGTGCATAGAAGAGCTTTCCACAAAGCAGGGCATAAATAACCGCATCGCAAAGAAATACGGCACAACAAGAGCCGGAGAGATATATAAGCTGATAAAGCCGCTTATTGCCGATAAAAAGGGAGGAACGGAGAAAGACGCCTGACAGCGCCGACCGCTTTTCCGTCTGTTCGACAATACGACTTTACACGCCTGCATTCGCAGTTTACGGTTCCTTATTACGACAAAATACATTGACCTGAAAAAGTAAAATTACGGTATAGCCGGTTTTACTTTTTCGGGTTTTTATTTTGCGAAAGGATGTATATATGCTAAGGGCAGTATCAAAGGATAGAATAAAACTGAAAGAACATTCCTTTGTCAGATGTGCGGTGATAATACTTGTGGCGGCATTGATATCAATGAGTACGGTATTCGGCAGGCCGTCGCCGTTTGCGGCGTCGTTTGCGGCGGCAATGAGCGGAGTGGACTGCATATCGGCGTTTGTCGGGAGTGTGGCAGGATTTATACTGGGCGGAAACTACTCAGACGGAGTTACCGTTACTTCGTCGTTGCTTTCTGTAATAGCTATCAGAATGATAGTATCAAGGCGAAAGTCCGCTTTATCGGATGTCATATCCGCTATAACTGCGGCTGGTTCGGTATTTGCGGCGAATTTTCTGACTTCGGCTACCGTAAGCGACCTTATGAATTGCATTATACTGTCGGTTATGGCAGGACTGGGAGCAACGGTTGCGCTGAGACTTGTCAAACTGTTTTCAAAGCGTGAGCTTATCCATGCAACATTAAGGAGCGATCCGTTCAGCCTTATATGCGTGATTGCAGGCTGTGCCATTTCGGCAGGGGTACTGTCACATTATAATATCGGAATATTCAGCATAGGGATAATATTTGCCGCAACAGCGTCCTTGCTTACGGCTATGAAATACGGTACGGGCGCAGGAGCCGTGTGTGCGGCTGCGGCGGCTCTGGGAGCGTCGGTCGCTTCGGGGGAGAACGCTTTTCTTGCGGCGGCACTTGCGCCTGCGGCTGCGGCGGCAGGCATATTTACAGGCGGCAAAAAGATGAACGCCGCATCGGCTTATGTACTTACCGCAACACTGTGTATTGCGCTGTTTACTATGGATAACGCAAAGCTTGCGGTTGCTGCAGATGTTTTTGCCTCTGCCGCTGTATTTATGCTTGTGCCTGCACGATTTACACAGCTTCACACCGACGCTGTGCGGCTAACGGCAAAGGAGAACAGCATACGCAGACTTTTTGCAAAGCGGCTGAAATTCGCCGAGGGCGCTATCGGAGAGGTCAGAAGAACGGTAGATATTGCGGCGGACAAGCTCGACGGAGAAACCGGCAGAGATATCAGTTGGGTGTATGATACCGCCTGCGACAGCATATGCAGACGATGCAGATATAATATGCAATGCTGGGGCAAAGAGTACACAGACAGCATAAAGCAGTTTTCAAAGCTTACTCTTGCAATTAAGTCGGGCGACACTCCCACGCCCGAGATGTTTTCTTCTCCGCTGTCGGAAAGATGTCCCAAAAAACAGCAGTTATGCGACAAGCTGACAAAGCTGTATGACAGCTACGCATCTGCACAGAGCGAGCGCAGAAGAGTGGCTCGTATGAGAAGCGTACTGACCGCCCAATTATCCGCTACAGAGCAGATACTCTCACAGCTGTCAAGCGAGATAGAAAACAGCGGCGATATCGATCCGGGATATAACGAGACTGCCGCCAATGTTCTCAGTAAGCTGGGGTGCGAGGACGCACAGGCGGTCAGCGTTGAAACGGGAGAGCAGGGAAGAATGTCGGTAGAGGCATATTCCGACACGGGCTTCTTCCCGTCAAAACAGGAGATATGCGAGGCGCTTACGCTTGCTTTCAGGCGGCAGTTTGACCTGCCTGTGATAAGCCGTGTCGGAGGAGGCTGTAAGCTGAGTGTTTTTTCAAAAACAACATACACGCTTGATGTCGAGGTGTGCCAGATAAGCAAGGACGACGGTACTGCCTGCGGCGACTATTACGAGAGCTTTATAGATAAAAGCGGAATAGCTTATGTTGTGCTTTCCGACGGAATGGGAAGCGGCGGCAGAGCAAGAGTCGATTCTTCATTTGCCTGCGGTATGCTGATAAGGCTGTTGCAGGCAGGTATAGGCGTAGAGGCGGCAATAAAGATTATCAATACATCTTTACTGTGCAAGTCTTCCGATGAGAGCTTTGCAACGCTTGAGATATGCGCTGTTGACCTGTACAGCGGCAAAACCGAGCTGTATAAGGCAGGAAGCGCAAATACTTATATTAAGTGCGGTGAACGCTGTGTCAAGCTCGGCTGTAAAGGTCTGCCCGTCGGGGTTAAAGAAGAGCCTGTTTACGAGCGGCGGTCTTTTACCATTGGGAGCCGTGATATGATAGTAATAACGAGCGACGGAGCAGAGCTGAACGATAAGTGGCTTTATCGTGAAATGGACAAGCAGACGGATTTGAAGGAGTTTTCAAAAGAGGTTGCCAACACGGCAAAATTCTATGCAGGAGACGGTAAGAGCGATGATATATCCGTTATTGCAATGCGGCTGTGCAAATAAATGTTGACTTGATATACCGAAAGTGATAGAATGTGAAACGGAGCCTGCGAAAAAGCGAAGGCTCCGCTTTCCATCTCACACAAGAAGGTAGATATATGAAATCAAATATATTGCAGAAAACTCCGGTAGCAGCACTTCTTGCGCTTTTTTGCTCGGCATTGTGGGGGAGCGCTTTTCCCTGCGTAAAAATCGGGTATGAGTTGTTCGGGATAGATAAGGCTTCTACGCCGTCGATTATACTTTTCGCAGGAGTGAGATTCTTCATCGCCGGAATAATGGTAATAATAATCGGGAGCATAATGCGCAAAAAGCCTCTCGTTCCAAAGCCTGCCGAAATTCCGAAGGTTATGTTGCTCAGTCTGTTTCAGACGATATTGCAATACCTGTTTTTCTACATAGGACTTGCCAACACAAGCGGCGTGAAATCTTCCGTCATCGAAGGTATGAGCGTATTTGTCTGCATACTTGTTTCTGCGCTTATCTTCCGCCTTGAAAAGCTGACAATTGCAAAGATAGCAGGCTGTATTCTCGGTACGGCAGGTATAATAGCGATAAATCTTGACAGCTCTCTTGTTAGCGATATCAACTTTACGGGCGACGGATTTATACTTATTTCTACGGTAGCGTATGCAATTTCATCCGTGCTTATAAAGCGCTTTTCTGCCGATACCGATACAATGATGCTCAGCGGCTGGCAATTCTTGTTCGGCGGCACTGTGATGAGCATAATAGGATTATTGTTAGGCGGCAGATTTGAATACGGTAATATAGGTGTAGAAGCGGTGCTGATGCTGATGTATCTTGCATTTATCTCTGCCTGCGCTTATTCGATATGGAGTCTTTTGCTGAAATACAACCCCGTATCAAAGATTGCGGTGTTCGGTTTTATGAATCCCGTATGCGGCGTACTGCTGTCTGCCGTATTGCTCGGTGAAACGGAACAGGCGTTCCGCCTTGAATCAGCCGCCGCACTTGTTCTTATCAGCGCAGGAATTTTCATTGTCAACAGATTCAATGAACGCTCCGATACATAGAGCAAATGAGAAGAGCTATTCGTTATACGAATAGTACAGACTTTAAAAAAACTAAACATTTCATTAAAGGGGTTTGGGGCGAAGCCCCAAGCAAGGTCGCAGGGGCGGCAGCCCCCGATTATTAAGCCCCTTCCCGAGGGGAAGGGGTTTGGGGAAGGGGTTAGAGAGTTTGTTCTATTTATTAAATAGACTTTTTCTATAAGCTAAGCTATTCGTTATACAAATAGTATAAAATACAGCATAAATTACTCATTGTGGGCTATACTAAAACATAATCTCAATGAAAACAAAATTTTTTGAAAAATATGCTTGACATTCCGTTTTCGCTGTGATATAATATCTTATGTTGTCACGGTCGTGACGGAAAAATATTGGGGTGTCGCCAAGTGGTAAGGCATCGGACTCTGACTCCGCCATTTCGAGGGTTCAAATCCTTCCACCCCAGCCATTGAAAAAAAGCACGCTTCGGCGTGCTTTTTTTCAATTATATCCGTTCCTATCGGAACGGGTGATATACCTGTCGGTATGATATCTGCTTTGCAGATGATATATGCCTGCGGCATATGAAGGGAACGGATATTATATCATACTTGCAAAGCAAGTATATCATACGGCGTAGCCGTATATCATCACCGAAGGTGCATACTACTGCGGATTGATGATATACAACACTTTGTGTTGATGATATGCAATGCTTCGCATTGATGATTTGTGCAAACCAAAACACAAAATGGATACTACTTCCATTTTTATATCCGTTTTCTCCGCCTTTATGTCAATTCATACCGTTTTGATGTCTTTTCGTGCCGTTTCTATTGACAAAAGCGATAAAAAGTGATATAAAAAGACTAATAATAGTTATTTTTACCGCTTTAAAAACACTCGGCGTTAATGCCGAATAGTGTGTTCATCGGTATATTAAAACTGCTATATTTTTAATGGAGGAAGAAAATATGACAAAGACAAAAGCGCGGCTGATTTCAGCCGGCATTGCGATACTGGTACTCGCGGCGGCTCTGTTTGTGCTGTTGCCGTCTGTACTGTCTACCACGGCAGGCGGGGCGGCATGGAGCGGTCTGCCTGCTGACGGGATTGAAACCGGCGCAGGCACGGAAAGCAATCCATATCAGATAAAGACCGCGGAAGAGCTTGCTTTTATGGCAAGCAAGGTAAACGCGGGCGACACAAGCTACGCCTCGGCTTACTACCGGCTCACGACAGACATCGTGCTGAACGAGAGCCTTGACGACAGGCCTAATGAGTGGACTGCTATCGGTACTTATTCAACCCACTTCACCGGCAAATTCAGCGGCGACGGCCACACCGTATCGGGTATAGTTATAAATAAATCCGATGAAAATGATCAGGGTCTGTTCGGCTGGTCGGAAGGCACTATAATGAATGTCGGCGTGATAGACAGCAGTATCAGCGGCGGCAATAATGTCGGCGGCGTCTGCGGCAGAAACAGCGGCACAATCGAAAACTGCTACAGCACCGGAGATGTCAGCGGAACAGGCAATAATGTCGGCGGCGTCTGCGGCTGGAACGACGGCACAATCAAAAACTGCTACAGCACCGGCGCAGTCAGCGCAGCAGGCAATTATGTCGGCGGCGTCTGCGGCGATAACTACAGCACAATCAAAAACTGCTACAGCACCGGCGCAGTAAGCGCAGCAGGATATGTCGGCGGCGTCTGCGGCAGGAACGAAGGCGGCACAATCACAAGCTGCTACTACGATACCGATTTCTACACCGGAAACGCTATAGGCGATGCTCAGGGAACAGCTGATAATGTAATCGGCAAAACCACCGCCGACCTCTGCGGTTCTCTTGATGACTTAGGCTTTGATTCCGCAGTATGGACAGCGGGCAGCTTCACAATCGATCCGGAAGACGGCAAAAAAGCCACCGCTACACTCCCTCAGCTGAAAGTATTTGAAAACACAAGCGCACCAAAGACAACGCTTTCACTCTACAACTTCGGCACGGACGAAGCCCCCGACTGGGATACCTACACCGAAATATCCACAGCCGAAGAGCTTCAGAACATAAACCTTAGCGGCAACTACGTCCTCACAGCCGACATCACCCTCACAGCACCCGCGACCGAGAGTGACAGCAACTGGACTGCTATCGGTACTGAAGCAGCCCCCTTCACCGGCAAATTTGACGGTAACGGCCACACCATATCGGGTATAGTTATAAATAAATCCGGTGAAAATGATCAGGGTCTGTTCGGCTACTCGAAAGGCACTATAATAAATGTCGGCGTGATAAATAGTGACATCACGGGCAAGTATAATGTCGGCGGCGTCTGCGGCAGGAACTACTACGGCACAATCACAAACTGCTACAGCACCGGCACAGTCAGCGGTTCAAGTTGGGTCGGCGGCGTCTGCGGCTATAACAACGGCGGCACAATCAAAAACTGCTACAGCACCGGCGCAGTCAGCGGTTCAAGCTATGTCGGCGGCGTCTG
>JAEDNF010000211.1 GCA_016302655.1 Oscillospiraceae bacterium
CTTTGTCGCTCGTCCGACAAAACTGCTCTTTTGCACACGCTGTCGATTATCCTTTGCCTGTTGCAGACTGCCGAAGTGATTTTTTCGATAACAGCGTTCATGGCTTTTACATTAAGCGTTTCGTTATTACAGCCGTTTCCTTTTATCCTGCCGCCGCATCGTAATGCGTGATATTCGCCGCCGTTTGTCAGATGTTTTACACGGGATACCATCACACAGCCGCATATACCGCAGAATACTTTGCCGCTGTATGAATATCTGTCGCTGTGCCTTGTGCAGTCCTTAGGACTTCGCCGCAAAAGCTCCTGCTGTGTCTTCTCCCAGAGCGCCCTGTCTATTATCGGCTCGTGGTGCATTACAGCGGTTATCTTTTCTCCGTTTTTGTTCACCTTTCTCTTATGAGTAAGATGATCGGCGGTGTAGGTCTTTTTCTGCACCAGATCCCCTGCATACTTTTCATTTTTCAGCATACGCCTTATATATGCCGCACTCCATCTTCCGCCGTTCTTTGTCGGTACTCCGTCACGCTGAAGCTCCGCCGCTATTGTATCCGCACCCTTGCCAAACAAAGCGTACTGAGTAAATATCCTCCTTACAATATCCGCCTCAGCTTCAATAATGCTCAGCTTTCCCTTACTGACATTGTAGCCCATAAGCTCCCTGCCGAATACCACTCCCTGCTCCATTCTGCGCTTTTGTCCCCATCTGACTCTCTCGGATATTTTTCTGCTCTCCTCCTGCGCTATCGTTGCCATTATAGACAGCCTCAGTTCTCCGTCGCTGTCTCTTGTATCGATGTTATCCGTGATAAATACAACGCCTACGCCGCAGTTTCTGAGCATACGGGTAATGCTTAGCGTATCTACCGTATTTCTTGCAAAACGGCTCACCTCTTTAGTCAGTATCAGGTCTATTTTGCCTTCTTTCGCCGCCTTTATCATTTCATTGAAGCCTTTTCTGTGCCTTGTTGTTGTGCCGCTTGCGCCCTCGTCATAATAGATACCTGCAAGCTCCATATCTTCTCTTTTGTTTATGTATTCAAGGAAGAACATACGCTGTGATGAAAGCGATGAAGCCTGCTCTGCACTGTCGGTAGACACCCTGCAGTATGCCGCTGTCCTCAGCTTCACTGCTCCGCACATTTTTCTCCGTCCTTTATCGGTGAGCCGATTTTTCCCTCTTCATACAACAGCCTGAGCAGAAGATTTATAAACAGTTCTTCTATTTGGCGACGCTCCTTATCGGTCATTTCCACAAAATCACCTCCGGCACACTTTATGACAAAAACGGCTGTACATATTCCGTAAATATCATAATCTGAATGACATAGTAGAAGCGATAACGCATACACCTTTCTGCTTATAACACTATATATTGTATCAAATAAAGGAAAGAACTAATTTTTCCACAAAACACAGCCATAATTAGAGCCGCTGTTGTGCAATTCAATGAAATTTCGATTTTATACGACATTTCTTCGTTTTTTCCTTGCAAAACAATTAAAACAACATTATAATTAATACAGAGAATTTACCGTTATCGGTTTTATATATTACTGCGGTGATTTTGCACCGTAACAGAATAAGGGATAATATGCATTATAAATGTACAGATGTTTCATTAAAGAAACGATTTTTGATATTATGTATTCCGCTTGCCGCCGCTATTATCTGCACTGCCTGCAATAACGCTTATGCGGCAGCATTTTCAAACGATTATGCAGACAGCGATATAGTTTACTCTCAGCCTTCGGAAACTTACAGTTCAGAATCCGAAGACTCCGCCGCTATCGGTGCTTCTACCGATATAAGCGAACCGGAAATTATAGTTTCCGAACCGGATTATACAATAACCGACGAGATGTACAAATATTTCGATGAATTTGCCCTTGTCGGAGACAGCGTATGCTCAGGCTTTGCAAGCGCCGGCTACTTCCCTCAGAAAAACAATCTTGCCCGACCGAGCATTGCGGCATGGAATATACATCAGTTCCTGATAACCTCAGACGATCTCAGCACAGATGTGCTTGTTCATCTTTACAACAAGCAGCCGAAATATGTCTTGTTCTCAATGGGACTCAACGATGTCAACCTTACCACCAAGAACCAGTTCGTACATAATTACATCCAGCTGCTGTATCAGTGCAGGCAGGCAAGCCCCAACAGCGAGTTCATAATTATGGCGGTTACTCCCGTCCGCAGTAAATTCTGCAAAAATGAAAAGATAGACGAATACAATCAGGCGCTCGCCGACGCATTTGAAGAAATCGGCTACAAGCATTATCACTTCGTAAACCCTACCGACCTTCTTAAAGGCAAGGACAACAAGCTCAAAGAAGAATATGCGTTTGAGGACGGCACGCACCTTGAGATGAGCGGAATGCGCGTCTGCCTGTGGTATATGTATCAGCAGGGAATAGAATACAGCTTCACAAAAGACGAGATGAAGACGCCACAATGTCCCGATATCTCAGGCTACGAGTACTTATATTGATAGAAACACGGAATTTGCACCAAACCTGCAAATTCCGTATTTTTTATTCATTTTGCCTATTTACTTTTCTTTAGCTTTATGGTACTATAGTAAAGCAATAAACAAAGCAACGGATAAACTCCGCGCACAAGAAAGGAAAAAGAAATGAAAAAACTGAATTTAAAAGCTTTAGCGGCTGCTATGGCGGCAGTTCTCACACTCGGTGTTGCAGGTTGTTCTACACAGTCAACATCATCTACCGCTTCTTCCGACAACGGCTCAGCGGTCAGCGCAGACGACCAGTCTCTTCAGAAGGTAAAGGACGCAGGCAAGCTGATACTCGGTCTTGACGCTACCTTCAAGCCTATGGGCTATACCGATGAAAACAACGAGATCGTCGGCTTTGATATCGATGTTGCTGAGGAAGTTTGCAAAAGACTCGGTGTTGAGCTTGTAAAGCAGCCTATCAACTGGGATACTCTCACAACCGACCTTAATGTCGGCAAGTGCGACTGTGTATGGAACGGTCTTAGCATCAACGAGGAGCGTCAGGAAAAGATGAACCTCTCTGAGCCTTATATGAAAAACGCTATGGTTTTCGTAGTTAAGGGCGACTCTACGGTTGAAAAGATGGCTGACCTCAAGGGCAAGAAGATTTCTGTTCAGAACGGTTCTTCCGCACAGACAATTCTTGAATCCTGCGAAATAAAGGACGATATCACAGTAAGCCCCATCGCTACTAATGTAGAAGCTTTACAGCAGCTTGAACTCGGCGTTGTTGACGCTGTTTTCCTGGATGAAGTAGTAGCCGACTATGAGATAAAGAACTCCGGCAAGAACTACAAGAAGCTTGCTGAAGGTCTTGAAGAAGAAGAGTACGCTATCGCTTTCAGAAAAGACGATCAGGCTCTGCGTGACGCAGTTCAGCAGACGCTCAGCGAAATGAAGGCTGACGG